>NZ_JBSGZD010000002.1:0-110226 GCF_053610825.1 Streptomyces sp. NPDC054863
ATCCTGACCTGGGTCAGGATCCGGAGCCGGGGGCCCTGGGGAGGTGGTGCGCCAGGCCGACGGCCCGGGCGGAACGCCCTAGCGAAGGTGGGTCCCTTCGACGGAGTGCGCGTGCTGCTCCTCGGTTGCCTGGCCGGGGTGAGCGGGGTAACCGGCGTGAGCTTCGGCAGCGGTCTGCTGCTGCTCGTTCTTGCCGGGCAGCCAGCTCAGCCAGCCGGGCAGCTCCCAGGCCTTCCTGCCGAGCATCGTCACGGCCGCCGGCAGCAGCACACCGCGCACCAGGGTGGCGTCGATGAGGATGGCCACCGCCATGCCGACACCCATCATCTTGTTCTCGATGGCGGAGAGCGTGATGAAGACGGTGAACACCGCGGTCATGATGACGGCCGCGCTGGTGACGACGCCCGCACTGGCGGAGATGCCACCGACGACTGCTTCCTTGGGGCTCGCGCCGGCCAGCCAGCGCTCCCTGATCCGGCTGAGGATGAAGATGTGGTAGTCCATGCTCAGCCCGAAGAGGACCACGAACATGAACAGCGGCAGCCAGCCCGCCACCCCGCCGTACGGGGTGAAGCCGAGCAACGAGCTGAGATTGCCGTCCTGGAAGACCCAGGTCAGGACTCCGTAGGCGGCTCCCATCGAAAGCAGGTTGAGCGCGATCGACACGAGCGGGATGGCCAGAGAGCGAAAGACGACCAGGAGCAGGCCGAAGGCCAGGACGAGGACGAAGCCGATGACGATTCCCGTACGGCCTTCGAGCTGTTCGGCGAAGTCATGGGCGAAGGCGGTCCGGCCCGCGACGGCGAAGTCGATGCCCTCGACCTTGCCGAGGGTCTGCGGCAGGGCGGTTTCGCGCAGCACCTCCAGCGCGTCGTTGGACACCTCGTCGGTGCCGGAGCCGGCCAGCGGGACACGGATCACCAGGACGTCGTCGACCTGGACGGTCGAGACCGGTCCGGCCAACTGACCGCCGCTGCGAGCGATCTCGCCGTGCAGCTGGTCCACCGCGGCGTGCACCTCGGGGGTGTCCGACTTGTTGCCGTCGACGCCCCAGACGGCGACCCGGGCGGGGGTCGGAGCGCCGGGGAAGGACTCCTGCATCCGGATCGCGGCGTCCACGGTGGGGGCGCTGCGCGGCAGGCTGTTGACCACGGCCGCGTCCTGCAGCCGCATGTCGGACATCGGCAGGGCCATCACGAGCAGGGCGAGCACCGCGGCTCCGCCCCAGACCAGCGGGCGCTTGACGACGGCGCGCGCCAACTTCAGCCAGACGCGGGACTCCAGCACGGTGGTGCGGCGCTTGCCGAGCCAGGGGATGCGCCCCTTGTCGACCCGGTGGCCCAGGGTGGCGAGCAGCGCGGGCAGCACGGTGACGGAGGCGATCACCGACAGGCCGACCACCAGGGCGGTACCCATGGTGAGACCGCGGAAGACGTCGAGACCGCTGAAGAGGAGCCCACTGACACAGAGGATGACGGTCACTCCGGAAACCGCGACCACATGGCCGGAGGTGCGAGAAGCGATGCGCAGAGCTTCTTGGACGCTCCGCCCCGCGGCCCGCTCCTCCCTTTCACGACGCAGATAGAACAGCGAGTAGTCGATGCTGACCGCGACGCCGATGAGCAGAAGCATCGAGGAGACGGCGCTGTTGACCGCGACCCACTGGCTGAGTACGCCGATGAGGCCGAAGGTGCCGACGATCGTGGTGGCCGCCAGCAGCAGCGGGATGGACGCGGCGACCAGGGCGCCGAAGACGACGAGCAGAATCGCCAGGGTGATCGGCAGGGAGGTCTTCTCCGCGCTGGCGAAGTCCTTCTTGATGGCGTCGTCGACAGCACGGGACAGGCTCACGTCTCCGGCCTGTACGACGCGTACCTCAGGATGCCGCGCGGCGACGTCCTTCACGGCTTTCACCACGACGTCGAAGTGGGCATTCATCTGTTCGTTGGGGCCGGCCACGAAGAAGGTGACCAGACCCGAGCGGCCGTCGGCCGACAGCTGCTGCTCCTTACCCGGATTCATCGGAGTGCGCAGCCCCGAGATCGCCCCTGGCGTCTTCTTCAGTTCGGCGACCATATCGTCGGTGGCCTTGACGAGCTTCGGGTTCTCCTTGAACTTCCCGGGCTCTGAACCGAGCGGCTGGACAAGGACGTTCTCCAGGACCGGCTCGTAATTCTTCTGTTCGTTCAGCACTTTCTTGACCGCGCCGGAGTCACCCGGGTCCGCGGTGACGGCGGACGGGCCCGAGACCAGCGAGGTGGACAGGATTGCCACCAGCACGAGGGCCAGCCAGCCGCCGATCGCCAGTGCGCGGTGCCGCATCGACCATCCGGCGATCCGCTCGGTGAGCGCACCCTGCCCCTTGGCGACCCGACGATCATTGCCCATCTCAGACTCATTGCGGCTTTTGAGGTCTAATGGGGTGGGATTCCCGTGACGGTCTTGCGTGCGAGGCTTCTTGCCTTTGCGCATCATGAACTAAAGTCCTTCCATGGGGGAGCGATCCTGTGAAGACTCGCCATGGGCGAGGTGGTGCTTCTTCTTGCCGGGCCGTCGAGTTGCCGCTCGACGGCCCGGATCCTTCGGTTCTCGTTATTCGATCTCCTTGAGCATTCGCTCGACCGATTCCATCCGGCTCTGCATCTCGGCGAGCCGGTCGTTGATCCCGGAGAGATGTTGCTCGGTTTCACTCTGGGTACGGGCCGTTTTTTCGGCGAGCGTGCGGTACTCGTAATCACGCGCGAGAATGGCCCTGGCCCGCCAGGTGGCGGCACAATGCCAGATGACGATGGTGACCACCACCATCAGCAGGCCGAACAGCCCGATAGCGCCGATGATTTCTTGCCAGCCGTGGTAAGTCATAGCGGGGATCCTTTCTCACCATCCTGCTGGACAGTTTCTTGTGGGCCGAGCTTCAGCAACGAATCGGAAATCGTCTCCGGTGTCAGGTGAAGTACGAAAGGAGTCACTTCGTAGAACTTCATCACCTTCGCGTCCCCCGAGAGCTCCAGCTGGGCCGATACCAGGCCGGCCGCTTCGAGCTTCCTCAAGTGCCCTTGCAGAAGAGCACGACTGATCCCCAGTTCACGAGCCAGTTGACTCACGTAGTTGCGCCGATGAGACAACGCGGCCACCACCCGCAGGCGATGCGGATTGGCCAGAGTCGCCAGCACCTGCACCAGTTCACCCCCGTCAAGGGGAGACGTGTTCACGGCATCCCCCACCAAATCCACTACGACTCACGCCTTTTGCATTGCCTGCCGTGGACCCGTTGCACACCCAGGGCAACCCCCGCGACGAGCAGCGACACCGCAGGACCGATGAACAGCGGAGCAAGACCGTCACTGACGAACTGTCCGCCCAGATAGCCGATTCCGATGGTGTACGAGACGAAAATGGCCTCGGCGACAGCGGCTCCCAGCAAATAGCTGCGCAGCGGATAGTCAACGATTCCGGCTGCCAGGCCACCCACGCCGCGACCGGCCGGCACGAACCGCACCGCGATCACCGAGGGCACTCCGTGGCGTTCGAACCGGTCTGCGGTCCGGTCGAGCACCGACCGGCGGCGCCCTCCTCGCGGCATCCACATCAGCACCCTCCTACGCGACTTGCGACCCACCCAATACACCGCCAGGTCCCCCAGGATCGCGCCCACCAGCGGGAAGGCCACCAGCAGCGGAAGGCTGATGCCACCCGCCGCGGCGAGAACTCCCGCACCTGCCAGCACGGCGGAGTTGGGGATCATCGGCGGCACGGTGACAAGTACGAGCAGCGCGTAGATCCAGTGTGTGCCGTCCATGCCGATCAACTCCCCTCCCGCTCCTGTGGTCCATCACCTGCAGACAAAGACTGGCAGGTGCAAGCACGGGGATCAACAGTCGCCGGACGAGCCCAGGGGAATCTACGAGCTAACCCCTAGGGGTTGCGGAACGACAGCCTCAGGGTGCCCACGCAGCTTCCCTACGGACTCGCCCCAATCGCCCAACTACCGCCTCCTCACGGTCAGTTCATTCAACTTGCGGGTCAGGAGAGCGGCCAGCTCGGGCAGCGACTCCTCGAAGTAGAAGTGCCCTCCCGGTAGAACGTGGATGTCCGCCCCGCTCATCGTGCAGTCCTTCCAGAGGGCGATGTCCTCCGGCGTGACCGCAGGATCCTGGTCCCCGCCGACGGCGACGAGGGGACAGGCCAATGGGGCCCCCGCCCGGTAGTGGTAGGTCTCGGCGAGTCGTAGATCGCCGCAGATCACCGGATAGGCGATCCGCCACAGCTCCGGGTCGGTCAGCGCCTGCGCTCCCGCACCCCCCAGAGCGTCCAGGTACCCCCGTATGCCGTCCTCCTCGAAGGTGAGACCCTTGGGGCGACGGACGGCGGGCGCCTTGGACCCGGAGGCGAACAGCATCGCCAGGGGCGAGGGGAAGCGCGGCCGAAGCAGACGAGCCGCCTCGAAGGCCACCACCGCGCCCATGCTGTGCCCCAGGAAGGCAGTGGTCAGATCGAAGTCCGCACCGATGCCGTCCAGAATCTCCTCGGCGAGCTCCGGGAGGGAAGCGGGCAGTGGATCGCCGTACCGGTCCTGCCGGCCGGGGTACTGGACCGCTGTCAACTCGACCCATTCCGGGAGCAGTTCGGCCCAGCCGCGAAAGACACTGGCGGAACCCCCGGCATGCGGAAAGCAGTACAGCCGCACGCGCGCCCGTGGGCGCGGCACGTAGCACCGCAGCAGCCCCTTCGAATGCGACATCATCCGCTCCCGAGTACGGCCGTCGCCCTGTGCATCTCGCTCACCACGAAGCCCGCGCACCTCTCCGGGGTCATACGGCGCCCACACCCGCGCCGGCGGTGACCCGCCCCGCGGACTGCCCCTCGGCCCGGCCCTCGCCACGACCGCCCAGTCGGTGCAGCACCACGGGTCCTGTGCTGTCGGCGCGCCGGGCCAGTACGGCGGTGAGCCCCTCCCCCAGGAACAGATCCTCGACCCGCCAACGCCCGTACCCCTGGTTCGGCATGGTCGACGAATACCGGTCCGGGCTGCGCGGGCCGGACGTCCAGGCTCCGCAGCTCCGCGACGATGCCGACACCGACCGCCTTGAGAGTGGCCTCCTTCCGGGTCCAGGCGCGGAAGAAGATGCCCCGCCGTCCGTCCTCGTCCGGAGCTGCCCGCAGCCCGGCGAGTTCGTCGGCCGACAGGACGAGGTCGGGCACGCCCTCGATGTCGAAGCCGTGCCCACTCTCGATGTCGACACCCAGCGGGCCCCCCGCCGTCACGGCGACGGCCCAATGGGGCCCGGAGCGGGAGAGGCTGAACTCCAGGCCGGTGGCCGGAGCGAGAACCCGGGGCCGGCCGTGCGTGACGTCGGCGCAGCGCGGGCGGCTGCGCCTGCCGAAGCGGATCGCTCCGGGTGGCCCACCGAGGTAGTGGTCGGCCAGAATGCGCCGCAGCGCGGCGTGCGCGCCCGCATAGTGGGCACCGAGCGGGGCACTTCTGCCGCGGACGAGAAGGAGCTCCTCGTCGTTGAGCAGCGCCAGGTCGGCCTCGTCCCCCCGGTCCGAAGTTCTGCCGTGCCAGATGTGCACGGCACCGGTCACGGCGAGACGGCCGCTGCGGTCGGTCATGGCTGCGCGCTCCTGAAATCAAGGTGCCGGCTGAGGGCCGTCACGACTCGCACAAGGTGCGATCCTCAGCCTGCGTCACCCAGCTATACAGCAGCCATAAGCGCTGACCTGCGACTCCACCGGAGGTCCGACGGCCCGGACTCACTTCAGACGCCGGTCGTAGAACCGGCCCCCGTCCGCCACCTCGAACCACGGGGCGCCGACGTGCCCGCCCGGATTGGCGCGCCGGGTCTTTTGCTTGCTGCCGAGATGGTGTCCCGCCGAGTGGTGTATCAGCGATCGGTGCACGGCCCCGGGTCACGGAACAGCTCGATATCCACGCCCACGTGTCGGCGTACTTGCCAAAGTGGCTCCGGCAAGATTTTGGTGGTCGAAGATCAGCCGAGCATGGCTCCGGTGGGGACGCAGACCGGCGGGAATCCTCTCTTCGTGTACCACTGAACTCTTCGAGCTGCTCCCGCACTTGACGAATGTCGCGGTCGTCTCTGTCGACGCAACCGGCTGACGCTGCGGGAGGGCCGCAACCTGTTGATCCAGTCCACCCGCCCCAGGGCCCCGGCGGCGCACTTCTCGACGTACTCGACCGACCCGGAGGTTCCGCGCCGCAGGGTGCCCTGCGGCTGGTGCGAGCCGTCGCGTGCGACGCAGTGGTCGCGGTTCAGTTCCTGCTGCTTCTGGCGCTCTTGGTCCGCTGCCGCCGCCTTCTCCCTGGCCTGTCGCTGCACCCACTGGTCGCTGGTCGCGAACCCACGGCCCTTGAGGAAGTCGTTCTGCTCGGACTCCGACATCCCGTCGAGGTACGCCGGCTCAGTACTGCTCAACTGCGGGTACCTCTTGGCCAACTCTGCTTTGGTCACATCGATCCCACCCCCATGTCATCGCGTGAACACATGAGCACAGTAGGTAGTCGCGGCACGAAGAGCTCACACCATCGGAATGCGTTCCCAGCAGGTTTCAGGGTGATATTCACGGCTCGGCGGGGCCGGGAGCCGTCACTCTCTGCGTAGCCAGGCCAGGAGGCCGAGACCTTGCGTCAGACACTGCCTGGCGACCTCGCGGTTCCACAGAGTCGCCGATCGGCAGTCGAACTACCGAGAACCGGCGAAACTCGGCCAAAGACCCCGCGCTCGATCACGTGGATCGCAACGGCATTTCCTGGCGCTGTCTGCCGCACGGCTTCCCGTACTGGCGCGACGCACCGACTACGGACACTCGACGACTGGAAGGAGGGCACCGTCTTCGAGTGGCTCACCGACCTGCTCCCAGGGCACACCCGACAGCCCGACGCCGAACGTAGCGCACACGCCGCCCGGGGGACGGCCGCTGACTAGGATGCGGATCATGGCACTGTCCGTATCCACGTCCCCAGCCGCCTCGTTGGCCACCGGCCAGCGCTCCCTCGGCGGCCCCGAACAGCACTATCCGCTGTGGCCGCCGCTGACCCACGGCTGCCCGCGCACCAGTACCGAGGAGATGTCCTACCCGGTGGAGGTGGACTACGACTACGCACGTGTGCCGGAGAATTTCCTGGCGGGCGGCACCGGACCGGGTACCAGCCGCGGGCTGGACCGGTGGGCGCCGCTGCTGCCCCCGCTGCTGGCGCCGACGCTGGGCGAGGGCGGCACCCCGCTGGTGGACATCGGTGGCGGGGTCTTCGTCAAGGACGAGTCGCGCAACCCGACCTGGAGCCACAAGGACCGTCTCAACCGCTGCACGGTCAGTGCCGCGCTCGGCGTGGCCGCGCCCGGCATCGTGGTGGCCTCCTCCGGCAACCACGGCGCCTCCGCAGCGGCGTACGCGGCCCGCGCCGGGCTGCGCTGCGTGGTTCTGGGCTCGGCCGAATTGCCGCCCGCGGTCGGCTCCTTCCTCACCGCGTACGGCGCCGTGGTACTTCCCGTTCCCGCCGAGGAGCGGTGGCCTCTGACACAGCGGATCGTGGACCACTTGGGCTTCCACCCGGTCAGCAACCTCACGCCGTTCCACACCGGCAGCGCGTTCGGGCCTGAGGGCTACAAGACCGTGGCCTACGAGATCGCGGCCGAAGTGGGCGTGCCGGGCGCGGTGTTCGTGCCCACCGGCTACGGCGAGCTTCTCTTCGGCATCAGCAAGGGCTTCGCCGAGCTGCAGCGGCTCGGGCTCACCGACCGGGTGCCACCGCTGTACAGCTGCGAGCCTGCCGCGGGCGGCCCGCTGGCGGCTGCCGTCCGGCTGGGAGTACCCGCCACCAGGGTGCCGGTGGGCAGGACGGCCGCTTACGGCATCGACTGCCCGGTGAACAGCTACCGCGGCGTGCTGGCGATCGAACGCAGCGGCGGCCGGGCACTGCTCGTCGACGACGCCGCCCTACGCAGCGCCCAGGCGGAACTGGCCGGCCAGGGCCTGTGGCTGGAACTGTCGGCCGCGGCCGGACTGGCCGGACTGCGCTCGCTCACCGAGGAGGTCCCGGGGCCGGTGGTGTGTGTGGCGACCTCCAGCGGATTCAAGGACGTCGGGGTCGGCGAGCACGCACCGGCCCCGGTCGACCCGTCGTGGGAGGCGGTACGGAAGCGGTTGGCCGCCCAGGGCATCGAGGCGTCCTGAAGCGAGTCCGGCCGGACCGGCGTCGCCGACTGCCCCGACGACCCCTGTCGACACACCCGCCGGCGGTCGAACCACTGCCGGTTCCGCGCACCACGCACTGCGCACTGCGCACTGCGCACTGCGCGACACGGTGCGCGGATCGCCGAATCCGACCCGGTCCATGGAGTCGGGGCGGCGGGTCGCCCGGGGGCGCGGCAGGAGGAGTCGTCATCACAGGGCCTGAGACGGGCGGTTCTCAGAAGTCACCGCCGGTCCGGAAGACTGCCCAATGATTCACGCGGTCCAGGGGTGCATTCTCGTCACCGCCGAGGTCCCGGCATGGAGCACCTCAAAACCAGGGACGCGCCGCACGCGGGTGGAAGGTGCCGGCTTTCTCGCCGGCCGGTCATGGAAGGAGCAGGTTCCGTACCTCTGGCGGAGCGCTGTGGCGGTTTGCCATCGTCGCCTCACCTGCAAGGTGACGCTTCGGCGCGATGTGATCTGTTTCGCTGTCATGAACCTTTGCGGCACAGGGTTGTGATCTGCACTCCGAGTGCGTGGTCGATTCGATTCGTCTGGGTGGCCAGGCCCAACTGGACGGCGAGGGTGGGTGCGTACAGGTCGACGGCTGCTTGGGTGAGCAGGGTGAGCGAGGCCACCGACCGGCGGCCTCGTCGATGAGCCGCGATCAGGGTGACCGCCCCTGCCACAGCTGATGGCCACCAGAGAATTCCCACAGCGGGGTAGCAAATGCCCCAGGCTGCGAGGGTCAGGGCGGAATCGAAGGCCATCCGCGACTGCGCAAGCTCTGTGCGCACTCCGTCGGGCAGCACGAGCCACATGCGAGGCCAGACGAAAGGCAGGTCCAGTCCGTGGTCCAGACGTACGCGCGTTTCCACCGCGGCGAGACGATCGGCCATCCACGTTCCCTTGCAGGGTTCCGCGAGGCCGATGCGTGCGCGCACGGCAGCCTGATGGTGCAGTTCCTCCTCGTCCTGCTCGGTGGCGGGCTTGAGTACTTCGAGGTTGAAATGTCGTGACGCGTTCTGCCACCGGCGCCGTCGTCCGGACAGAGTGAGGCCGGCGTTCGAGAGAACGCTCGGCCACTGCCCCACCCAGACGCTCTCCACGACCGCGGCCAGGGCCCTTGCCAGGAGGCCGGCGGCTGCGGCCAGCAGCAACAGACCCACCGCTGCAAGGCCGACTTCGACCGCCGGGCGAGGCGCGGTGCCGACCGCGCGTTCAAGGCCTGACCTCAGCTTCCCGATGTCGTGCCAGTGTGTGTGGCCCACGAGTAGCGCCGCCGCCAGTGTGCCGAGGAACATCAGGCCTGGCAGTACGAGCAGGGTGAGCCATTTGTCCGCGAGTTTCTTGCCCAGTTCGGACAGGAACACCGTCAGGGGGTCGCTCCTCGTTCGAGCAGTGGGCGATCGTCAAGGTGGCACTCCGGCGCCTGTCGGCCTGGCTCACGCACCCACACCCGTGTGCAGTGGCGGGCGGGACATTGGAAGATCTGCGGCACGGATCGGCCCCCATGGCCACCCAGCGGGTCCGAACGGCCGTAGCGGTCAGCTTGTCGGTGGGACCTCGCAGACGAGGCCGTGCACCTGGGCGCAGCGTTCCAGCTCATCGGGTTCCGCCATGTCATCGGCACTCTGTGGACGGCTGCGGACGATATGGCCGCACGAGTCGTCGACGGTGTCTACGGAGTGATTCGGGCGAACTTCCCGGACGCGGGCGGCACTCCCTACGCACTCCACTCCACGGTCCGTGCCCTTCGCCGACGCTACCCCCGGGTGCCGTCACTGTGGGCGGGCTATGCGCACTTCGGCCCCTGAGCTGCTGGATGGGCCGGAAGCGGCGCCAGCATCACGCATCCCGTATCAGGGCACCACCCAGGGTCCGGTCTCGTCCTACGCGCGTACTCAAACCGCCCCTCGAACACCTCCTCCCACTCCAGCGGATCCCCCCCGCTCGTCGAGCTCGACGAGCTCGACGACGAGGAGGTCACCCTTCGTACCCTTCGCGCCCCGGCGGCTCGACTGCTCAAGGAAGGCTCGACCGAACGCTCAAGGGAGAACGGAGGCCGGGTGGGCCGGCCGCCCGCGTGCTCAGCAGCTCAGGTGGGAGCCCGGGGCGACGCCCAGGATCTGAGTGAAGTTCTGGTAGCTGTTGATACGGCTCTGCACCTGCGCCGGGTTGCGCCCGTCGCACTCCAGGTAGCCGTTGATGGAGCGGATGGTCTCACCGAAGCCGCGCCCGTTGACGATCGCGTCGTGCGGCGTCATGGTGCCGGGCCCGTTCTGGGTGTTCCAGTACCAGAGGCCGGTCCGCCAGGCGACCGACGGGTTCTGCTCGACCAGGTAGGGGTTGCGCAGCAGGTCGAGCCCGAGGGCGTCACCTGCGGCCTTGTAGTTGAAGTTCCAGCTCAGCTGGATCGGGCCGCGCCCGTAGTAGGCGGCCTGTCCGGCCGGGCAGCCGTAGGGCTGCTGAGCGTCGCAGTAGTGCGGGTAGTTCGCGGTGTTCTGTTCGACGACGTACCGCAGTCCGCCGGTCTCGTGGTTGACGTTGGCGAGGAAGGCCGCGGCCTCCTGGCGCTTGACGGTGTCGCTGCCGGTCTTGGCGAAGGCCGGGAAGGCCTTCAGGGCGTCGACCAGGCCGGCGTAGGTGTAGAAGCTGTTCCGGCTCGGGAACATCTGGTTGAACTGGCTCTCGGAGACGACGAATCCGGACGGATCCGGGTCCTGGCCACCTCCGCCGCAGGTGCCTTGGTCGGCCCAGACGCCCCACTGGCCGGTGGTGCCCGGGGCCTCGTTCTGGGTCCACCACTTGGCCTGGTAGTTGCGTCCGCCGTGCGAGGCGGTCATGCCCTGGGTGTAGACCGCGCCGGAGTTCCAGGCGGTGGCGCAGGAGGCTGCCGCGGCGGTGCCTGCGGCGAAGAGGGGGAACAGGACCGCGAGCAGGGCCGCGGCGATGAGAGAAGCGATGAATCGGGAGAGTTTCCCGGCGGAGGTACGCGTACGTAACACGACACCACATCCTCGGTGGGGAGATTGGGCCAGAGCCAACCTCATTGGTCTGAACCCGTCAAGGTCCAGACCAATGTTCGCCATGCGGATACGAGACTTGAGGCGGCGAACTGCGGATGCCGCTGAGGGCGCTCAGCAGGCGGCCCGCCGTCATACTCGTCGAGGGCGAGGCCGGAATCGGCAAGCCCCGGCTCGTCGGGGAAGCCCTCGCACGGCTCCCGAACGGCGGGCCGCACACACTCGCCGACTTCTGCCCGCCGCTGCCCGAACTCGCCGCCCGGGGCGCGGACTTGGGGACGCTTTCTGCAGCTGCGCCGGTACGCTGACTACCGCCTGAACGCTGTGCCGCCCGGGGCCGATGGCTGCACCTTCGGCACCTCGTCCTCCCCTGGCGGACGCGGTGTTGCGGGTCGTGCAGCGACCGGACTCCGCCGAAACAACGGTGTTCGCTGCGGAAGCGGCTGTCTCGGCGACGGCGTCGAGGCCGTTGCCGCGGGCTCGGCAGGAGCCGCACCGGCCACGGAGCGTACACAGAACTGCTCCCGTGGGGCGCTCGAACGGGGCTTGTGACGTGGTGAGTGGCAGGTGGTCGGGACGGGCCAGGAGTGGTTGAACAGAGCGTCACCACAGGTGGTTGCGGTTCCGTCATGGGGGTACGTCAAGAGCAGAAGTGGTGGGGCGGCTTGGGACCTTAGGCAGCTCCCGGCGGAGCGTGGCGCCGACCGGTTGAAAGCGTGCTCGTCTCTCGGCTGAAGTACACGGAGCGTCCCTGTGGTGCGGTCCCCGAGCGGCGCGGCACCGTATGGGGACTCATCGGCGTGCACCTTGGGGCAATGAGGTGTGGAGCATGTTCGAGGACACTGGGGTTCTCTGTGAGATCGAGGTACGGGAGAGCGACGCCACTACGGTGGTCGAACTCCGCGGAGAACTGGACTTGTTGGCCGCCCTGCGGCTCGGTCCCGCACTTGTCCGTCTCGCCGGCAGGCCCGGGACGGATCTGGTGCTCGATCTGCGGCACGTGAGCTTTCTGGACTGCGCGGGCATCGGCATGCTGTGCCGGGTCCGGAACCATGCGCTGGCAGAGCAAGGCCGGTTCCGGCTCGTCGTCGACCACCCGTTCCTCGTGCGCACTCTGAGAGTTCTGGGACTCGAACAGCCTCTCGGGGTGGTGTCCGGACACCACCGGGTTCCCGCGCAGGTGGCGGGAGAGACACCCCGCTGACCCTTTCGGGCAAGTCTCGCCCGGTGGCCCGGCGTGCGTGCAAGGCAAGGGCGCCGGGATACCCGGCCCGGTGTCGTTGAAGTGGAGGACGGTCTCCGCCTGGGAAGCGCGAGGCCGGGTAAAGGAGTTGGGCGTCGAGCCGGGCACCGTGTACTCACCTTCCCGCGGCGTCAGGTTGTACGCGGCCCTACGCGGCCTCATCGCGCTCGCCCCGGAGGCGAACCTCCCTCGACGCTTGCGCTGGACGGAATCCTGGACGCCTGCCTCACCTCGCGGCCTTCCACAGTGCGCGGGCGATCTGGACAGCGGCGCGGTCCGTGGTGGCCTGGGCCTCGAACCGGACTTGCAATCCGTTGCGTAGGGTGATTACTGCTTCCGGGAGCCCCAGGAAGTCCTTGCCCATGGCGATCCTGGTGATCTGAGTCCAGGGGATTGTGCGGGTCGCGCCCTGCTCCGTACGCACGAACCCGCCTGCGGTGAGGTTCAGTTCACGGGGTCCTCCGAGCAGGGCCTCGGCCGAGGCCAGACCGAATCCCCCCGGGTCGCCGGCGCTCAACCGGAACTTCCCCGTGTTGTTCAGGGCGTCGTACACCTTCGGCTTCGCCGCCCGGTCGGCGATCTTGCTGATCTTCGACGCGTACTCCTGTCCCCCGGAGAATCCTGTGATGGCCATGAGCCCTTCATTGCCTTCCGCCTTGATCGAGACGGTGAAGTCGTGATGACCGGGATCGACGTACACGCGGGTGATCTGGTCCCAGCGCACCCACTGCTCGTACTGGGGGCCGGACCTGTAGCACAGGGCGTGGGTGTAGAAGTCGACCCGGCCGTCGCCCAGCAGGGCGTCGCAGCCGTCTTCGAGCCCGCCGGGTTCCGCCGGGCGGTCCCATGTGTCCTGGGCCATGCGGGCGCGGCGCTCCGCGTCGGCCCTGCGGCGGCGGGCCGCGTCAGACGCGTCGTCGACCATGACTCGTCCGGCGAACCCGAGACCACCGAGGACTACCGCTCCGCCGATGACGGACAAGATCATCTGCTTGTTCCGGCGGTTCTCGGCGTCCTGGGCGGCGATGTCGTCATAACCGTACGAACCATGCGATCCGTTGCAGGAATCGCCAGGCTGCATCTCCTGGCCTGCGCAGTCCTTGGCGCTCCCGAAGTCAGGGGTGAATCCGAAGAGGACGATCAGGGCGCCAACGGCGGCTGTGACCAGTGGCTTGGTGTACTCGCTCACAACTCTCTACCGTCTCCTGCATCAGTTTTCACGGCGTCACGCGGGCGGTCGGGGGACCGCGCCTTCCCGGGCGCCGATCATTCTGTCAATCCCGCTGTCAGGCAAGGGACTTGGGGCGGAAACAGGAATAGCGGAACACCGCCCGCCCGCGCGAGGATGCCGTGATCGAGATCGACGGCCACGACATCGCGTCAGCAGTGGAGGCGTGCCGGGGCGCCTTCGGTGCGCCTGCGCCGCGGCGTTCACCAAAGGTCACGTGGGCTACTGCCGGGGGATCTGGCAGGCTTCGGCCCCCTCCTGCCCCTGAGGCGGCGGCGTCTTCTTCGGCCAGGCGAGGCCGACGAAAGTGGGATCCTTGTGCTTCACCTCGGGGTCCAGTCGAACGATGGCGACCGCCTTGTTGTAGGCGTTGCCGTTGTTGTCGATGCAGATCCACCCGCTCGCTCCGTCGACCTTGTGCACTCCACGCAGGCCGTTCCAGTCGCGGCCGATCTCGCGGAGGGTCGGGATGTAGGCCTCCTTCCGGCCTTCCGCGTGCAGACGGATCCCTTCGATGGCGGTCAGCGCGGAGTCGTGCACCGAAACCGTGCGTGAGTCGTAGATGTCGGGCGGCCCGATGGGCCCGACCGGGGTGGGTGCTTTGAGCCGTTCCTTCAGCGCGTTGATCGCCTTCGACGAACCGCCGGTCTTGGGGGCCTTGGCCGAGAGCCACCCGTCCGGGTGGGAGATGGAGGTGTACTGCACCGTCACCTTGCGCCACCTCTGCCCGGTGCCGCCCTCACCGCGCAGTGCCGCCCAGTCGAGCTTCTCGTCCGAGTACAGCGTCGAGGCACCCGAGCCGCTGACCACCGTGAACGGCTGGCTCTTGCACGGGCGGTTCCTGGCCAGCTCGTTGAGGAACTGGCGCAGGTGGACGGGGCGGCCGGCGAAGTAGACGGTGTTGACCTCGGGCCGGAGCACACAGATGTCCGTGGCCATCCGCTTGAACTCGCTGGACAGGCCGCCTTCGATGTCCGTCCCCTCCGACTCGAAGGGCATGGGCTCGTGCGGCGACTTGCGGAGCTTCTCCTCGTACGCCTGCAGCAAAGAGTTGTTGTAGGGGTCGGACCTGGTGTCCTGGACGAGGATGGCGCGCTCCAGGTCCAGCTTCGTGTCGAAGTGGACGAGCGCATCCGCCTGGTCGCTGTTCGTGGGTGCGATCCTGGCGAACAAGGGGTAGCCGGAGAACTCGTCGCCGGTGATCGGACCGCCGACGACCGGGATCTTCTTGTCCTTCGTGAGGTACTTGATGGCGTCCGCGGTGGGTTTGACGCTGAGGTCGAAGCCGAACACCGTCCGCAGGTTGTCCCCGGACTTCGCCATGGCGGCCAGTTGGTCGGCGACGGGGCGCCACTGGTCGCGGTCCTTGCCCGGGTTGGCGAGGACCAGCCGGATCTTGGGGTGTTCCCCGTCCTTCTTGGCAGCCGCGTCGGCGCCGTTGGCGTAGTACTGGGCGATGTAGGCCCCCTGCACCTCGTGCAGGATCTGCTTCCTGACCTCGATGTGGTCCGAGGTCATCGGGATCATCAAGGCGATGGTGACGTGCGGCTGAGCGGCGATGCGCAGGTTCTCCTCCTTGATGCGACGGGTGACGTCGGCGAGCTCCGGCATGAAGACCCGGTCCCCCGCCGTGACCCCGATGCACTCGTCGCCGCTGGTGTGCAGGCCCTCCCCGCAGGGGTCGGGCGGCGGAGGATCCTCGGGCCAGAAGACGATCGCTGCGGCCACCGCGCAGACCACCGCCAGGACCGACAGCACAATGGCGACCGGGCCCATACCCCCGTGCCCCGCAGCGCGCTCCGTCATGGCCGTTCCTCCCTGCTCCGTACAGTCACTCGCAACAGCCGCCGTTCCCGCACATCGCCCTCCAGGCGCAGCGTCCAGGAGTCGAGCAGGGACTCAAGCTCGTCGATCGGCGCCGCCGGCGGCAGTCCGCTCGCCTCGTCGTCGCTCACCACCAGGACGACCGGCCGGGTGACGGTCCTTCTTCTGCCCTGGTCCCGGAACGCCGTCCGGTACGCCGTGAGGAGTGTGTCGAGCAGTGCCCTTTCCTCGGCGCCACGCACCTTCAGGACCAGCAGGGGCGGTTGATCCCTGTTGAGCCGCCGGTAGCGCCCGTAGTGCGCGTCCAGGTCGGCGAGGAAGGACGCCGCGAGGAATTCGTTCCTGTGGGCCTTGCGGGCCTCCTCCGCCGTCACCGCTTCGGTGTCGAGCGGATGGTGTTGACGCGGCCGGAAGAAGTGGAAGAGCCGGATGGCGATCGCGCGCGGCCGTGAATTGGCGCCGCCCCGCGGCACTTTCAGCGCCCTCGCCCACCAGCGCAGCGCGACCCGTCCGGGGGTCGGCCGGGGCAACAGGAAGCGAAGCACGGCGGAGGTCATCGCCAGCGCGGAACCTCCCCGGCCGAACGCGGGCAGCTTCTCCTCCAGTTCCCTGATCAGCTGGTCGCGCCCCGGCCTCAGCGGATCCTCGTCCCGCTTCTTGCGCAACTCCCTGACCAGCCACTGGTGGGCGTGCTGGAGTTCCTGCAAGCTGGGGCTCGTGTGGTTGACGGCCCAGGTGTGCGCGAGCAGCCCCAGCGCGAACCGGGGAAAGGTGAGGCTCTGCCAGGACCCGATGGGGCCGCTCAGGCCGAACATCCCGGTCGACAGGTACCAGAAGGAGTCGGCCACCCCCTCGTCCGTGACCGGGACGTCGGGGAAATTGACCGGCAGCCGGCCCCAGTACCTGCTGTGGAAGCCCTCCAGGAGCTCGTTCTGCTGCGTACGGCTCAGCCCGACAACCTCGATCACCGGTGGCCCGCCCTTGCGCCGCAGTCGGCTGCCCACACTCCGCCGGTGTCGGGGTTCCATCAACAGCCCTGACACAACGCGGGTAAGTACTGGCTTGTGGTTCACCCGCATCTCCCGTCCCTGCGGTGCGCCCAGGGGCAGTCGCCCCACTGTGGGGAAATGACTATACGAAGCATCAACAGGCAGGCACAGACGATGAGTTGAATGGCTCAAACTGACACGTGGGCCCGCTCATGAGCGGCTGGCGACCACCCGGGCCGAGAAGGCGTTCCTTCGCTGCGTACTCACGGCCGGTCCGGTCCTGCCGATGCTGCCCGGCATGCCCGCACGCCGTCCCACGCCCCCTACCGGCACGGCGTCACCAGCCTGTTCATCCCCCTCCTCCGGCACTGCCGAATGCGGCTCATATGCGCTGAGTATGCTCCCGCTGAGTAGCGTCCCTGACTTGAGCCGTAGAGGAAGAGGACAGGATGCAGCTGAACAGCTATGACGAATGGTCCCCGCTCAAAGAGATCATTGTGGGTTCGGCAGAGAACTACTCGTGGCATGAACGGGAACTTTCCTTCGAGCTGTTCTTCTACGACCAGATATCGAACCAGAAGTCCTTCCACGACCGCATGTATTACCCGCACCTCAATCCACCGCAGCAAGATCCGGAGAGCAAGGCGAACTCCGGGCGGTCGCCGATCAAGCGGCGCTACGTCGAGGAACTCAACGAGGACGTCGAGGGAATCGTCGACATCCTGAAGTCCCTGGGGGTGACCGTCCACCGGCCGCTTTCGGTGGAGGGCTCCATCGAAGTCAGGACGCCTGCCTGGTCGGCGGCTGTGGTACCGCCGCTGAACATCCGGGACAACACGCTGATCATCGGTGGCGAGATCATCGAGACGCCGCCGCAGGTCCGCTCGCGGTACTTCGAGACCCAGTTCCTGACGCCTGTTTTCAACGAGTACTTCCGTCAGGGAGCCCGGTGGTCGGTGATGCCGCGGCCCTTGATGACCGACTCCTCCTTCGACCCCTCCTACGTCAACGGCGGGCCGGTGGAGTTCATCGCCCAGCCCAAGCCGTCGCCGTACGACGTGGGCTTCGAGATGATGTTCGACGGCGCTCAGTGCGTCCGTCTCGGCGGCGACCTGCTGGTCAACGTCGCCACGGCCAACCACGAGATGGCGTGCGACTGGCTGGAGCGCCACCTGGAGGGGCGGATCAGGGTCCACCGGGTGCACGGGCTCGCCGACGGCCACGTCGACAGCATGGTGCTGGCTCTACGGCCGGGGCTGCTGCTGGTGCGGACGCCCGCCATAGTCGAGGCTCTGCCCGAGTCGTTGCGCGCCTGGGACATGATCTTCGCCCCGGAGCCGGACGCCAACAACTTCCCCCAGTACGAGAACGACGACCTGATCCTCACCAGCCCGTACATCGACCTCAACATCCTGTCGATCAGCCCCGACACCGTGATGATCAACGAGGCCAACGGCGAGCTGATCCGTGTCATGGAGCAGCACGGCTTCACGGTCGTGCCCTTCCGGCACCGGCACCGGCGCATCTTCGGCGGCGGCCTGCACTGCTTCACGCTGGACACGGTTCGTGAGGGCTCCGTGCCCGAGAACTACCTGAGTTAGGAGCGTTCATGTCCGCAGAATCCGCAGAATCCGCAGATCCCACACAGTCCGCACAGTCCGCACAGTCCGCAGAACACGAGCCGAGGGCTGCGGAGCCGGCAGCGGAGGCCGGGGCGACCGAGGGAGTCGCGCCGGTCGCTGAACCCGATGACGGGTTCGAGGAGTTCCAGCTCGACGACCTCGAAGTGATCGAGAGCAAGGTTTTCGGATAGGCCGACGGGAAGAGACGAAATGAGGCAACGGACATCGACAGGCCGGAGCGTATAGGAATCGGGATCCAGTACAACCCGGAAATCCTCGACTGGTTCCCGTTCACTTCCATGGATGTGGACCTCTACGAGGTACTGCTGGATCCCGTCATGGGGCCACTGGACAGCCCCTATCTCTTCCTTCCGGGGGCATTCGAGAGCCTGCTGGAACTCAAAGGGCGGCGACCGCTGCTGGCCCATTCGAACTACGGCTGCGACTTCGGGTTCCTTCCGCTGGACGACACACCGGCGATGCGTCGGCACGTGCCGATGGCGCGGAAGATCGACAGCCCCTGGGTCGCCGACCACTGCTTCTACGGTGACAATTCCTGGCTGGACATCTGGAGCAGTCCGCTCCAGTTCTCCCGTGCGGAGGTGGTGCGGGTCGCCGACCGGGCGCGGCGGCTCCAGGACGCCTATGGCATCCCCCTCGCGCACGAGAACGCGGCCTACTACCTGAAGACGCCGGGGGCCGAGTTGCGGGAAGCGGAATTCATGGCCCGGCTGGTCGAGCGGGCGGACACCTATCTGCATCTCGACCTGCACAACATCTATGCCAACTCGCTCAATCTGCCCGGCTATCGCACCGACGACTACCTCGCCGAACTTCCGCTGGACCGCGTCATTGCGGTGCACCTCGCCGGTGGCAGCTGGCATGACGGCTTCTACCACGACTGGCACGACAGTCCGGTGCCCGAGCCGGTGTGGGAGATGCTCGAATGGTTGCTGGAGCGGGCCTCGCCGGCTGCCGTCACCCTCGAATACCAGGGGCGCTGCCATCACGAGGGCACGCGGGTGCTCGGCGGGCAGAAGGATCTGGAGATGATCCAGAACGATCTGGCGCGCGCCAGGAGCGTCTGGAACGCGGCGTCGGCACACCCGGGAGTCCGATGATGGAAGCCTCCGTGGTCTGGCGCGTGTGGCGCCGCATTCTCCGGGAGCCCGGACTGCGGGAAGCGGTTCTGGGCGGCCGAATCGACGAGCGGGCCACCGCTCTGGGACTCGACGCGTCGGAGGCCGAGGTGGCCCGCGCCTACGCGGAGCATCCGGCGGGCACCGAGATGTTCGTCCACAGCTACCGCTTCCGTCTGGTGAGTTCCTTCTTCAACGCCCTTGAGACCGTTGCGCCGTTGACCCATCGTGCGCTCCTCGCGAACGGCGTCGACCTCCGTGCGATCGCCGTGGACCTGCTGGACCGCCGGGCATGGGTGGACTCCGGCCCCTTCGTGTACGCGTTCGGCCGTCAGATCCTGGATCACCTCGCCGCGGACGAGGCGCTCATGAAGATCACCGGCCTCGCCGATCTCATCGGTCTGGAACGCGCGGCGGCCGACGTGGTCGTCTCGGCCGGCACCGGCCCCACGACCGACGACCGGGGCGTCTCGGCCGGCACCGGCCCCACGACCGACGACCGGGGTTCGACGGCGGGGCGATGGCGTGTGTGCGCGCCCTGCGGGATCCACAGCAGCGATCGCGATCTGTCCGAGTGGCTGCGCGACAGCGGCGCGGTCGGCCGCTCGGTGCCACCGGCCGTGCCGCGGCACTACGTCGTCTTCCTGCCCGCGCTCGACCACGCCCGGCGCATCGTGGCGGTCCCCCACCGGGCCGCCGACATCCTGCGGATACTGAAAGGGCGCCCCAGGGACCTGCCGCAACTGGCCAAGGAGCTGGAGCAACGGGGACACCCGGCCGCACCCGGCCAGGATCACAAGACCCTGAACCGGCTCCGCTCCCTCGGGGTCGTGGCCGCACCCACGGGCCGGGGCTGAGACATGTTCACACTGTTCTGGCTGCGCTCCACCGGCTTCCCCTTCGACGACCTCGGCTCTCTCGCCCTGCCCTCGGACCTGACGCCCGAGAACCCCACGGCCGAGGACGAGCGGCGGTTCCGGGAGCACCAGGAGCGGGCGCGCGGGATCCTCGCCGATCTGCTGGTACGTCCGGACGCCGCCGAAGCCCTGCTGCTCTCCAACCCCGACGCGCTGGACCGGCTGGCCTCCCTCGGCGAGACCACCTCCCGCACCATCAACGCGAAGTCCCGCCAGCGCCTTCGCCTGGGGTGGAGTTACCTCCAGCGTTTCCACACCAAGAACGACACCTGCAGCTTCTTCGGACCGCTCGCCTGGGGAGAGGTGGACGCCGCCGCTTCCCAGGCCCTGCGCACCGAGCCGCTCGATCCGAACAGGGGGACCCTGCATCGCAGGCAGGTCTTCTTCGAACACTGGGTGGTCAGCCGACTGTGCGACGTCCTCAGCCAGGACGGGCGGCTGAGAGACGTACTGCCGCTGGTGCTCCACAGCGGGTGCGACGTCCTCGGCCGACGGGTACGGGTCCCCCTGGGCAGAGAGGTTCTGGTCAGTGACGACACGGCCCGGCTGCTGCGGCTCGCCGACGAAGGGCGCCTGGACGCGCGCACCCTGGACGCGGCCACACCGTCGGCGCGCCGGACCGCGACCCGCCTGATCACCACCGAGCTGCGCCTCGCCCCGGGAACCGAGCAGCCGATGCGGGTGATCGGGGACGTGATCGACTCCGGCGGACCGGCGGACGGGCTGCCGGCGGTGCGCGAAGCCGTGGGCAGCCTGGAAACCATGCGGCATGAATTCGAGACGGCCGGGCGCGGCAGACGGCGGGAGCTGCTCGACAGCATGGGGCGGACGCTCGCCGCGCTCGGCGTCGACACCCGGCGCCGCCAGGGCGAGATGTACGTCGGTCGCTTCCCCGTGTACGAGGACTGTCAGCGCAATCTGGCGGTCACCCTGGGGGAGCCGCTGGCCCGTTCGTTGCGGGAGCGGCTCACCGGCGTGCTGGGGCTCTTCCGGATCGTCGCCGAGTGCGCCGCGGCCCGCCTGCACGACGGGTACGCGAAAGTCCACGCCACGCTGCCCCGCGACGAGAACGCGGCGGTGGACTTCCCCCTCTTTCTCCAGGCGGTACGGAGCTCCGAGTGCGAACGGCTCCACCAGGAAGTGACGGGCGAACTGCGGGAGATTCTGCACCGCACCTGGTCCGGGCTCGCCGACGGCGCGGCGGACGAAGTGACCTTGTCGCCCGAGGGGTTGACGCGTATCGCCACGGCGCTCACTGCTGCCACCCCCGAGCACCACCGGTTCGGCTCCGTGCTCGGGGTGGGGATCGCTTCCCCCGACATACTGCTGGCCGCACGCGATCGGGAAGCCATCGAGAACGGTGACTTCCGCATCGTGGTGGGTGAGGTGCACCCGGGGGTGCTGACCGCGCTTCAGCCCGTGGTGATGCCGTTCCTGGGCGAGGCCGCCGCCGCGGCCCGTGCCGAGGCCGACCGGCTGCTCGCGCCCGGCCGGATCCTGCTCGCCGCGGGCGACGAGACCTATCAGCGCTCGCGCATCGAGTGGCCGGTCGTACCCCACCTCTGGGAGATCACGCTGCCCGGCAGCACGAGCCGTTGCCCTCCGGAGCGCCGGATCCCGGCCGGCCGGGGGCGGGTCGTCGAGCGCGAGGGACTGCTGCGTTTCCTGGACCGGAGGTCCGGCCAGGAGGAGGACATCGTCACGGTGCTCTCCACGGACCTGCACCGGGTGCTCTTCGCCCTGGCCGGTGATGTCCTCGGCGGCGTACTGCCGCAGCGGATCCGCTGGCAGGGCGTGGAACTCAAGCGCCGGTCCTGGACCTTCGACACGACGGAGCTGCCCACGGGGACCCGGTCGGCCGAAGTGTGGGAGGACTATGCGGCGTTCGCCCTCTGGGCGCGCGGGCACGGCCTGCCGCGGCACTGCTACTTCCTCGCCGACACCGAGCCCAAGCCGATCTATCTCGACTGGCGCAATCCGCTTGCCGTGGACACCTTCGCGAAGACCGTCCATCGGGCGAGCCGGGTCCGGCTCACCGAGATGAGCCCGGGGCCTGACGAGCTGTGGCTGCGCACCGACGACGGCCGGTTCTGCTCGGAACTGCGTATGTCGTTCGTCGTGTGAGCCCCGCGAGAGACGCAGAGAACCAGAGACGCAGAGACGCAGAGACCCAGCGAACCAGCGAACCAGCGACCAGCGACGCAGAGAGGGTGAGAGGGTGACCGGCGACAGAATCGTCCGCGGGATCTTCCCGGCCCGCTTCCGTGTCGGTGATCCGGGTCCGGACGGCCGGTCGGAGGTGAGCGATCCCGACTCGTCGCGACGGTGGGTGCTGGGCGCGAGGGAGCTGGGTGTGGCCCGCCGCTTCGACGGGGCCCGCAGCTACACCGACATCGTGGGAGCCTCCAGCAACGGGAACAGGCCGGGCCTTTCGGTCGACGCGGCACGCCGCTTCGAGACCAGACTGCTGCGCCTGGGCGTTCTGGAACCGGGCGGGGCGGCGGTACGAGGGGTCAACTGGCAGCGTCTGAGGGCGTGGTGGCGCGGCTGCTCGACCATCGAGCTCGCCGGGGGGAATCCCACGCGCGTCCTCGACCGGTTCGACCGGCCCCTGCGACGGCTCACCACCCGCCCCGTGGTCCTGGTCGCGGCCGTCGGTGCGGCCCTGACGCTGGCGGCTCTCGCGACGCGGGTCGGCATGATCACCGAGGAATTGCTGGACGCGCTGAGAGGGCCAGGTCTGCTGGGCTTTCTCGCCGCGTTCGTCGCGTCGGCCCTCTTCCACGAGGGCGGGCACACCGTCGCGTGCCGCCACTACGGCATCCAGGTCGAGCGGGTGAGCATCGGGCTGCGCTGGCTCATCCCCTTCGCCTGGACCAAACCGGACCAGGCCGCGTGGCAGCGGCTTCCGGTGCCCTCGCGCGTCGTGACCGTCGTCTCCGGCCCCCTCGGCAGCCTGGTGTTCGCCGCGCTCGGCGGACTGCTCTGGTACCTGGGGCACGGCCCGGATCCCGTGCGGCTGACCGGGCTGTACATGCTCGCCGCCGGCACTGTCGGTATGGCTCCCACCCTGATTCCGATCCTGGAGGGCGACGCGTACCTCCTTCTGGAGTTGTGGCTACGGCGGCCCCATCTGCGCAGCCGCAGCTTCGACCACCTGGCGGACACCTTCAACGACCCCCGCCGGGCCCGGCGGACCAGCGGTGGGGACCGGCTGCTCTACCTGTGCTTCGCCGCGGCCTCGGCCATCGGTTCCGCGGCGGCCACCGGCCTGGTGTTCTGGGCTGCGTACCGGCTCTCGGTCCAGCCTTCGGGGGGCCGCTGATGGCCACTCCCGGGTATCACCGGCCGCACCACTGGGATCAGGTGCATCACGGAGGAGTACGGGGACGTCCCAGCCGCGCCGGCCTGGCCCTGCACGCCTCGGTGTCCGAGGCCGTGACGCGGTCGCTTCCTTCGGCGGGGGCCGTCCTCGACATCGCCTGTGGCACCGGTGGTCCGGTGCGCGGCCTTCCCGCCGGTTCACGGGCGATCGGCATGGACTTCTCCGGGGAGGCACTGTCTCTCGCGGCCAGCGCCGGGGCCCAGGGGGGATGCGACTGGGTGCAGGCCGACGCCCATCGGCTTCCCCTCAGGAACGGTTCGGTCGACGCCGTGCTCTGCGTGGCCGGCCTGTGGGTGTTCGCCGATCCTTCGCGGGTTCTCACCGAGGCGTTCCGGGTCCTGCGCCCGGGCGGCGTAGCCGTCGTACAGCTGTGGGGAAGCCCTGCGGACTGCCGGCTGATCACCCTGGGTGCGGCCTCCGTCGGACGGGTGGTCGAGGAGGCTCGTCTCCCCTCCGCGGTGACCGGGCCGTTCGAGCTCACGCCCGACCGGGTCGGCGCCTGGATGCGGGGGGCGGGTTTCGCCTCTGTCGACTGGCGGCGGTCGGACTACCGGCTCCCCATCGCCCGAATCGACGACTACTGGCCGGAGTTCGCCGCGCTCGCCCCCACCTCCCACGACCACTACCGGCGGGCGGGAGCCGCCGCACGCGACCGGGTGTGCGCTCTGCTGACGGGCCTGCTCGCCGAGTCACAGCGGAAATCGGGGGACGACTTCCTCTCGCTGGCCTGGCGGTTGGGGGTGGCCCGCCGTGGAGCGGCATGAAGCGCCGGAAGGAACCGACGGGGCCACGGACTTCCACCGGGTGGTTCCCGGTATCGGCCAGCCGAAGCCGTCCGGTGGGCAGTCACCGCTCAGGATGCGCTCGTTCAGCTGTCTCAGCTGAGTGGTGGGCTCGACCCCGAGGTCCTGTACGACCCGTCTGCGGGCCAGCCGGTAGGTCTCCAGCGCCTCTCCCCGGCGGTACGAGCGGTAGAACGCGAGCATCAGCATGCCCCACAGCTCCTCGGAGAGCGGGTTGACCACGAGGAGCCGGCGGATCTCGGCGATCGCCCGTCCGTAGTCGCCGAGCTGGAGCCGGGTCTGCACCAGCATCTGGTGCGCCGCCGACCGCAGGTCTTCCCAGTAGAGGACTTCGCTCTCCAACTGGGGAGCGAGTACCAGCCCCTGGCAGAGGGGGCCCCTCCAGAGATCGATCGCGACCTCCAGGTACGAGCGGGCGAGGGCGGTCTCCCCCGCTTCCAGCGCCCGCCGCCCCATGACGGCCAGGTCCTCGAAACGTGTGAGGTCCAGCTCGCAGCGGTGTACCTCCAGCAGATAGCCGCCGCCCGCCGAGCTGAGTACCGCACTCCCCGCCGGAGCCGCGTCCCGCAGGAAGCGGCGCAGTCTCGACACGTACTGGCGGAGGTTGGACCGGGCGGACTGCGGCTTCGATCCGGGCCACAGCAGAGCGATGAGGTCGTCGCTCTCATTGACGCGATGGGAGCGCAGCAGCAGGACGGCCAACAGTGTCGTGGTCATGCCGCTCGGGCCCAGTCTGTGTCCGGTCGCGTCGCTGATGCCCGGGGCCCCGATGAGGCGGTACGTCGGCATGGCCGGTGAGGGGCGGAGCGGTACGGTCGGCGGCTGCGCGCCCAGCACTGTCTCTGCGGTCATGTTGGCCCTCCTGTCGAGGAGTTCACTGATCGTGTTCCGTTGAGCGCATCCCTTGGCGGATCACTTGTCCTGGTGCGGTGCGATGCGGTAGCGCAGATAGGACGGCACCGCGGCGGCGAGCGCCAGCACCGCCACGACGCAGGTGACACCACCCACCACCGCGGCTGCTCCGGGCCCGACGAATCCGGCGACGAATCCCGCGCGGCCGTCGCCCAGGCGGGGGCCGCCCGCTCCGACGACGGTCCAGACCCCCGCCGTCCGGCCCAGGAACGCGTCCGGTGTCTCCCGCTGGAGCACGGAGGAGCGCAGTACTGCGCTGAAGGTGTCGGCCGCCCCCGCCGCCGCGAGGAACAGCAGCGCCAGCCACCACTCACGGGCCAGTCCGAACGCCGCCAGCGCCACTCCCCAGACGACGATCACGGTGATCGACACGACTCCGACCCGGCGCACCGCGGCGAGCCAGCCGCTGAGGACCGTGCCCAGCAGGTGCCCCGCCGCCAGCGCGGCGGAGAGGTAGGCCGCCGTCGCGGTAGTGCCGTGGAAACGTTCCACCGCCAGGGCGGGGAACAGCGCGGCCGGCATCGCGAGGACGGTCGCGACGATGTCCAGCCCGTAGCACATCCACAGCACCGGACGTTTGCACAGAAAGCGAAGCCCTTCGACGACGGATCCCACATCCGCCCGGCGCCCGCCGCCCGCCAGTGGCAGGCTCGGCAGCCCCCGGAGCAGGGTGACGGCCACCGCGAAGGCCACGATGTCCACGAGGTACGCCACCGCGTAGCCGCCCAGGACCACCATGGCGCCGCCGATCAGCGGACCGCCGATGAAGCCGACGGAGAAGACCAGGAACAGCAGCGAGTTGGCCGCCGACAGGTCGTCGGGCCCGACCAGCCTGGCCACCAGCGCTCGTCTGGCAGGCAGGTCGACGGCGAACAGGCCTGCCTGTACGGCGACACATCCGTACAGCAGCCAGAGGTTGTTCAGCCCCGCCAGCGCCTGGACGACCAGCACGACGCTCACCAGCGCCGAGCAGGACGCGACCAGCAGGATCAGCCGCCGCCGGTCCATCGAGTCGGCGACGGCCCCGCCGTACAGGCCGCAGACGACCATGGGCACCAGGGCTGCCAGTCCGACCGCCCCCACGCTCACCGAGGACTGGGTGAGCGAGTACACCTGCCACGGCACGACGACCTGCGTGACCTGGCTGCCGAGCAGTGTCATGCACTGCCCGCCGACGAGCCGGCGAAAGGCCGGGTAGCGCCGTAACGGGGTCACATCCACGAGGAGTCCCATGGGTTTAACGGTTGTCCCCCCGCCCGCGGTGAGTTTCCATGCGCTTCTTTCTCGGCGGTTCGTTCGGTGGTGGGGTGCCGTCCGGCCAAGGCGCCGTGGATCAGGTGACGCACGCCGAAGTGTAGGGCGGCGCGGCCCAGGCAGGGCGTTCGGAATCCCGGTCGGGGGCCGCCGGCCGGCCTGGACCGCCGAGTGTCCCGGCGATGCTTTCCAGTACGGCCAACTTCCCTTCGTACGGGGGCGAGTCCCTCGGCCAGGGGACGACGAGGTCGGTGAAGCCGGCTTCGCCGAACAGCCCCGCGGCGTCCTGGAAGGCCGCTGCCGAGGCGAGCACTCCGCCCGTGGTCGACCCGGTGACCAGCATCCGGCGCAGCGTGGCGGGGTCACGCCCGGACTCCGCGCAGGCCTCTTCC
Source organism: Streptomyces sp. NPDC054863 (assembly GCF_053610825.1). Taxonomy (NCBI): domain Bacteria; kingdom Bacillati; phylum Actinomycetota; class Actinomycetes; order Kitasatosporales; family Streptomycetaceae; genus Streptomyces; species Streptomyces sp. NPDC054863. Next base: position 26,928 of record NZ_JBSGZD010000002.1, read on the forward strand.
AGAGCGGTCGACTGCTGTCGCAGCAGCGGCAGGGCCTGCCGGTACGGGAGTGCGTCGAAGCGGCCGGGTGTCCCGTTGGTGACCCAGATGTCGGCGTACCGGACGGCGAGTCGCATCGCCCTGGGGCCTGCGGCGGCGACCGCCAGCGGGGTACGCGGGCGCTGGCGGCATCCCGGGCGCATCTGCACGCCGTCCGCCCGGTACCAGGTGCCGTGGTAGGTGGTCTCCGGGCGGCGCAACAGCATGTCGGTGAGTTCGGTGAACTCCTCGAAACGCTGCTGCCGCCGGCCGGAGGTCAGTGGACGCCCTCCCATGGCCCGCTCGTCATGGCCCCCCGCGCCCGAACCGAGACCGCACAGGAACCGTCCCCCCGAGATGTCGTCGAGGGTCATGACCTCTTTGGCGAAGGTCACCGGATGCCGGTACTCAGGGGTGGCCACGAGAGTGCCGATGCCGATGCGGGAGGTGACCGCGGCGGCGGCGGTGAGGGTGGGCACACAGCCGAACCAGGGCTCCTTGCGCAGCGACCGCCACATGAGGTGGTCGTGGGTCCACGCGTGGTCGAATCCGAACTCCTCGGCCATGCGCCATCGTTCGCGTGCGATCTGCCAAGGGGTCTCCGGAAGAATGACGATCCCGTAGCGCATGAGCGGGTCCCTTCGTGCTCAGCGGAAGAGCGACTCGACCTGTTCGTGGATGCGGCCGGCGGCGGTGATGTTCTCGGCGACGACGCAGTACCGGACGGTGCCGTCCGCCTGGCTGTACGCCTTGGTGAGGACCACGCCCGTACGGGTGTCGCGGTCGTAGGCGAAACCGGAATCGGCGAGCCGCCGCACCGCGGCGGAGAACGACGGAACCGGCCAGCCGCTGTACTCCGCGATCACCCGGCCCTCGGCGTAGTCGGGCCCGACCACGTGCTCTCCGATCACGGCGTAGAGGTGGGTGGAGCCGGTGATCCGGCCGTTGTACTCGGTGAATCGGACGTCCCCGTCCTGGGTCAGGACAGCGTCTGCGCAGAAGAAGCCCCGGTATCCCAGCGAGCGCAGCGACTCGCACAGCCGGCTGCTGGCGGAGACCAGGACGGCGAGCGGACCGGCCCCTATGTCCACGGACGGGATGACTTGGGCGTTCGCGACGGGAGCCGAGAACATCTCGCCCTGCTGGGAGAAGACGGAAGTGTGGTCGTTGATGATGAACTCGGCCGTGATGGCCCGGCTGTTGGGGAAGTACCGTTCGACGACCGCGGGGTAGCGCTCCTCGTTGGTGAGCCATGCCCACCGGTCGTCGAGGTACTCCCGCACGGCGGAACGTCCGGCGACCTCCAGCAGGCGTCCGGCGCCGACCGGTACCAGGCCGGGTACGGGACTGAGGATCTCGTTGCCGAGACCGCCGCAGGAGAAGTCACGCTTGAGCATGACGGGAAGGCCTTGGTCGTGCAGTTCCATGATCGCGTCTTCGGCGTCCTTGCGGTTGGTGCACACCGCGCCCTCCGGCAGCGGGACCCCTGCTCCGGCGGCCACGGCACGGAAGACCGCCTTGCTGTTCACCAGCGTGCCGCCGCCCTGGCTGACGAACGCATAGCCCGGAAGGGCATCCTCCGCTCCGAGCGAACGCGCCAGGGAGGCCACGCCCGCGTCCGGTGTCAGGGCGATGATCGTGTCGACCGGATCGCCGTTCAGGGTCTTGCGGAGCTTCGCGCGGAACTCCTCGTCGGCCAGGCGCTCGGCCGTCAGCAGCTCGGTGCCCGACTGCCCGGCCGGCGGGGTGAGGAACCGTAGCGCGGAGGTGTCCGTGCGGGTCAATGACGTGATGTAGGCGAGGAGTTCGGCTTCCGGCTCCACGGGCAGGACGATGACGTCGCCGTCCCGTGCGAACCACAGCAGCAGATGGGAGGACGCGGCAGCCGTCTGGAGATGGGCCTGCGGCAGTCGTTCGGTGTCACCGGCGAGTTCGTCGGTGAAGCAGTTGGCGATGAGGAGTCGTGTCATGTGCGGTTACCCCTTCGGTTCGGTCGGGTCGGCTCCAGCGGCGGGCCGGGGGCGCGGAAGCAGGTTCCCCGCGCGCTCGGTCGACGGCGGGGCCGGCTCTCGGGCGGCCGTGCCGTTCACTGCCCAGGACTCACTGCCTAGGACAGATAGAGATCCGTTTCCTCCCATGCGCGAACGGCCTCGTAGTCACGCATGATCGGTCCCTGGCTCTCAGCGGCGAGGTACACGTATCCGGGCACGGTGGCCAGGTCGACGGTCTGCGGCACCAGGGCGCCGGGTGCGATGGCGGCGTCGATGGCGACGCAGGTCTCCAGGGACGTCAGCAGGTCCCGCCAGCGTCCGGTTTCGCAGTACCCACGGCGTTTGTTGATCAGGTAGACCTGCCGGATCTCCCGGGACCAGCGGACCTCGTCGTCCGGGAAACGGGCGAAGGCGTCGGGGTCGGTGAGCGCCAGCGCGAGCAGGCGGACCTGTGACGTCCCCGAGTACTCCTCGTGCAACCGTGGCCGGGTGGAGCCCATCAGCCGCGCGCCCACCTCGATCAGGGCCGGTCCCGCCCCGGTGAGCATGACCTCGATGTGTGCCGCACCGTTGACCACTCCGAGAGCCGTGATGGCCCGCTTGGCGAAGTCGACGACGCTCTCGCCCTCCGCGCCGCCCCGCCGGACCGGTTCGTGGTAGTCGTACACCGGCTCACCGCCGGTTCCGCCGATCTTGACGCAGCGCCAGATGTCCACCACCTTGTGCAGGCCCTCGACCGTCACCGTGTTGACGATGAACTCCTGGCCCTCCAGGTATTCCTGGACCAGGACCGCGTGATTGGGATCGCCGAAGCAGTCGTTCCTGCCCAGCAGTTCCTCGGCGAACCGCCGGACCTGATCGGCGCTCCTGCACACGTGCACACCGTCGGTGGCGGCGCTCGCCAGCGGTTTGACGACCGCAGTGCGGCCTCCGTTGTCCTCGAAGGCGGCCACGGCCGCGTCGGCGGAGGTGACGCGGGTCCCGCGGGGGGCCGCCAGATCCGCGTCCCGTACGCATCGCGCCATCTCGTACTTGTCGCGGCGGGCGCGCACCGTCTCGATCCGGTTGTGGGGCAGGTTCATGCGGTGCGCGAGTACGTCGGCGAAAACGACTCCGGACTCGGCGCCGGCCACCACCTTGTCCACGCCGAGTTCGCCGAGAGCCGCCGCCGCCTTCTCGACATTGGCGGTGTGGCCCAGGTCCTGGATGTACGCGGTCGGGTCGAAGCCCCGGGTGTACGACTCGCGAAAGTCGGGTTTGGTTCTCAGATGGACGCATTCGGCATGGAGCCGGTTCAGTTCCTCCACCAGGAGCCGGCCTGCCGAGAAGCCGTCAACCACCGCGATGCGCATGTGCCTGCCTTCGGTCGCCGGCCGGGGCCGGAAGGACGTTCTGGTTGAAGTGGAAGACGTTGTCCGGGTCGTAGGCCGCTTTGACGACGGCGAGCCGTGCCAGCCTGGCCGCTCCGTAGATTTCGGCGACCTCGTTCCTCCGCCCGTCCTGGACGTAGTTCACGTAGGCACCGCCGTGGCGGTACGCGGCCAGTCGTTCCACGGCTCCGCGGGTCCACTCGATGTGGACCCCGTCGTCGGCGGGGTCGGTCCACTGGGAGGACACCGTGTAGATGTACGGAGCGCTTCTCCCGGGGAAGGCGGAGTCCTCCTCCGGGACGTCGGCGACGGCGCCGCGCAGATACTCCAGTTGGACGGAGGACAGCGGCGAGGGGAAACCGCGGGCGGTCGCCACGAACTCTTCGACGGCCGACGGAGTCAGATCGTCCAGGTAGGTCGATTTGGTGTAGTAGCGGTTGCCGGGCGGCCGTTCGTGGTCGCCCCTCGCCTGGAGCTCCACATGGGTCGTCGTCCGTCCGGTCGACACGGCGGGGGGTGCGGCTTCGTGAAGCGGCTCGATCGCGGCCGTCTCTTCGCCGGGCCGTCCGAACCAGACGGCGGTCAGGGAGAGGACGGGTCTGCCCCTCAGCCGGGCGGGCAGCCCGCCGTCCCGGCCCGGATAGGCGCCGGCGATCTTGAAACCACCGGCAACGTGCAGTTCCGACGACAGATGGCCGGTGAACTCCCGGTACGCCTGTAGAGCTTGCGGCGCCTGGTCCAGTTCGTACAGATCGGTATGGCAGTACAACGGCGTCACCGGCCGCAGCAACAGGGTGAAACGGGTGACCACGCCGAAGTTGCCACCGCCGCCGCGCAGCGCCCACAGCAGGTCCGGGTGGCTCTCCTGCGACGCCTCGATCACCGAGCCGTCCGCGAGCACCACCTCTGCGGCGAGGACATGATCACAGGTCAGGCCCCAGCGCCGACTGAGCCAGCCGTATCCGCCGCCCAGTGCGAGCCCGCCCAGACCGGTCCGCGAGATGATGCCGGTGGGGCAGACCAACTGGTGCGCGGCTGTCGCGGTGTCGAGGTCCGCCAGCAGGCAGCCGCCGTCCGCGTACGCGACGCGGCGCTGCGGATCCACCCTCACCCGCCGCATCCCGGACAGGTCGATCATCACCGCGCCGTCGGCGACCGCCGTTCCCGCGACGTTGTGGCCACCGCCGCGTACCGAGACTTCCAGCCCGGCGGACCGCGCGAACCGCAGTGCGGCGACGACGTCCGCCGTCTCGTAGCACCGTGCGATACGTGCGGGACGCCGGTCGTGCGTCCCGTTCCAGACCCGGCGCGCGGCGTCGTAGTCGGGATGGTCAGGATCCAGCCACTCCATCTGGGTCAGCACCTCGCTGCGGATCGGTTGCTCGGAGCGCGGTGCACGGCCGTACGGTCGGCCGTCATCGGACGGTCACGGACTGCCAGTCGAAGGACACTTCGTCCAGCACGCCGATTTCCGCGCACAGGTGGTGGAGGCCGCTGTAGTCCTGGACCAGGAGGGTGCGGCCCGGCTCGTTCTCGACATCGCGCATCATCGCCTCGCCGCCTTCGACGCCCAACAGCTCGACGATGCGGCGCCAGGTGGTGAAGTCGTTGGCGCCGAAGGCGGCGAGTCCGTCACCGAGGGCCTCGGCGAAGAACGCCTGATGCTCGGGGCCGAGCTTCCTGTACACCGCAACGGCTATCTCCTTGGAGATGGACGAATGGCAGTACTCGTCGCGATTGTGCAGCTCGGCCGTGACCCGGTTGACCGGCTGTACGTCGTCGTCCTGGGCCATGAGGTCGAGGTAGGCGTTGATGGACATCTCCGAGACGGTGGTGAACGCCAGCGTGATCAGCTCCCGTTGCCAACGGTGCTGCGCCCGGGCCAGGCGCTCCTCGTGCCTGCGTGCCTTCTTCGCCAGCGGCAGCGCGGTGTCGGGCATCCGCCACCCCCTGCAACGGCGGGTGACCGCACTGGCGTTGAGATGCATCAGGGTGTGGTACTGCTCGTCCACCATGGCCTGGGTGACGGCCTGTGCCACGGACTCGTCGAGGCCCGCGTCGAACGTCCCGCGGAGAATGAGGGAGAACCCCGGATTGACCACCCGTTGTTCGTTGTCCATCACGTTCTTGTTGAACGCCACCCAGGCCCAGGCGAGCAGCCTTCTCACGACGGCGTCGTCCAGCGCGAGATAGGTGGGATGGTCGCGGAACGGCAGAAGGTGCTCGGGGTAGTCCGGGCGCCGCTGCTCGAACAGGTCGTCCAGGTCCGGCTCCGCCTTCTTCACCGAGGCCCGGCGCGTCCAGTTCGACGCCAGTCGGCTGATGACGGCGCTCTCCATCGGGTCGTCGCGGTCGTGGTCGGGGAGTTCCGGGACGACTGGGCCGTCCGCAGGGGGCTGTGGCAGGTCCGTCATGCTCCCCCGCCGCTCACCAGGTGCCGTTCAGCACAGCGTGCTCGTACGCCTCGCCGTACCTGCGCTGGGGCCAGGAGTTGAAGGCGAGCAGGAACAGGTCGCGGTGTCCCTCCTGACCGGCGGGCGGGCTGATGTCGGTGGCGTAGTGCCGCATCGCCCGGTCGTCCAGCACGATCGCCTCACCCGCGCAGAGGGTCAGACTGAGGAACGGTTCGTCACTGTCGAGCGTCATGAGCTGGGTCTCGCCGCCGCTGATGTTCCGGCGGTCGACGACCGCGATCATGCTGTAGGTGTGCCCGTCCTGGTGAGGTCCCTCCGGCACCGAGACACCGCGTGTGTCGTCGTCCGCGACCACTCGCCACTGGTGGACGTCGGCCTGCCACACGAGGGCCTCGTCGAGAGGAATCGCCTCGGCGCCCGTACGCAGCAGGAAGGACGGGTCGATCCGCAGCGGTTCGTACTCCCTGAGCAGCCCGCCCGTCACACCGTTGAACTGCGTCGCTTGACAGAAGGGCCGGTGCGGGAGGAGTTCCGGCTGCCATCCGGACGCGTGCCCCATACGGTACTGCGAGAACCGTCGATACCGGAACTTTCCTTCACAGTACTGATCGAGGGGCAGAGTCTGGAACTCCTTGCGGACAGCATCGGACGTATTCCCGACAGTGATAAGTTGATAGCCTCGTTTATTCAACACCCTTTACACCACCCCGCCTTCACACGCCAGCCTCATCGGATTCTCGGATTCGCGGACGAGTTGTATCCCGAGGGAAATAATTCGCCGCGTCGACGCCGTCGGACAAGGGGCGAGGCATGTCCGGATCCTGCCTGGCTGATGCAGGACAGTTCCATGGGTGCCTGATGCGGTCACGGACTTTCAGGCCGGCCTGCGGCCCGGGCGGTCCGGCGGACTCAGCTTGCTCAGGGGCCGAGCCAGCCCCGGCGGCGGGCGAGCACTCCGGCCTGGAAGCGGCTCGTGGCCCCCAGTTGTGTCATGAGGTCGGCGATGATCCTGCCCACGGTGCGGGTGGAGACCGCGAGCCTCCGTGCCACCTGCGCATCCGTGCAGCCCTCCTGAAGCAACTGGAGAAGGACTTCCTCCGTGTCCGTGATCTCTCTGTCGAACCCTTGGCCGTGGGGGCCGAACGGTGCGGCCGAGAGCCAGACCTGTTCAAATACGGGTGCGATCGACTCGACTACCGAGGAACCGGACAGCACGACGGCGACGTCCTCACCTCCTTCGTTCGCCTGCTGGAAGAGGAGGGCCTTCCCGCCGTCGACGATGACGCCCCTGAGCGACAGCACCGGAACGGTTCTGATTTCTATCCCCTTGTCCAGCAGCCGCTGCATCTGCGACGTCCTGGCCCTGTTGTTGCGCATGCTGTCGAGTTGGACCGACTGAATGTGGACACCACGGAGCATTATCTCCTCACCGAGCCCCCTGTCGACATCGGCCGATTCGGGAATCAGCGGACCGTTCGGCGTGAAAGCCATTATCCGGTTCTTCGCCTCACGGGAAATGCGGACCAATCGATCGTGTATTTTTCCCGTTCCGTTGACCTGTTCGACATCCAGCAGGGCGGGCCCACAGCGTCCGGAGTATTCGACGGTAATTTCCCTGACAGCCACCTTGCACTCCTGCAGCACTTGCGCGCGTGCCGCCAGTGCTGCGTTCTCACGTGCGATCAGTGCTTCCAGACCAATTTCCGGTTCGACCGGATGCAGCTCTCCCGAGCCCATCCGGGAAGGCCAGAGCAGTGATAGATCGGCAAGCTCTTTTACTTGCTGCATCACTTTTGATTCGTGCCAGTCAAGCTGCTTGGCCACCTCCTGAACGCCCACTCCCGGGCGTCTGATAATCGTGAAGTAGAGTTCCTCTGCATCATGGCCGATCCCAAATGGCTCCAGCAACGAAGACTCCTCCGCGGGGGGATTACTCCACCATGCCAACGGCATCGTGGAGTACCGGACGAAGCCACCCTCTTATTCCCTGAAAACAAGCCGGAAGGGTCGGCTCGCGCATGTTCGTCGAAGCGCTGTGACGCGGCAAGATCAAATTCAAAGGCCGCCAAACCTTGTGACTGTGATAGCACCACGGAGTGGAAAGAGCAGAAGATCACCTTCATGCTGTCCGTATCTCGCCGTTCACACGGAGACCACACCGCACTGCCAGATCTCCTGATCACACGTCTTCGTCTTCGGAGGGCGGGAACTGCATGATTGGCTTGATTCCAGCCGTCGTGGCCCTGCCCCGCGGGAGGGGAGGGCGACGGCCGCCCCGCTCCCGGGGCAGCGGACACCACCCGGGCCCCATCACTGGAACGTTGTCACGGGAGAAACCGTCACCGGGCGCCGCGCACCGCCGCCTTGACCATCTCCGCGGCGAAAATGGGCAAAGAGGCCAGATGCAGGTAGAGGAACAAATGTGGTTCGACAAGCTCCAACTCCAGCACCCGCGGCCCGCCGTCGTCACCGTCGACGAGATCGACGCGCCCGTAAAGGAGTTCGGCACCACCCGGCACGGCTGCCAACGCGCTTGTGGCAACAGCCAATTCGGCCGAAGTCGCCGCCCAGGGCTGAAGCCGGGGATGTGGAATCTTCTTCTCGTCGTAAGGAACACCGGGCGTGAGAACGGCACTCTTGACATCGGCGTGGAGGAAACGTCCGCCTGAGAAGTGCAGCGCCCGTTCTCCCTTCACGTCGATGCTGCGCATGTACGGCTGCACCATCGCGGTCATCCCCTCGGCGTGCATCCGGGCCACCTGTCGCGCCGCCGTCTCATGTCCTTCGGCCGGGTAGCGTGCGGCGAACCGAGCCCCGGCGCCGACGGACGGCTTGACGACGTACTCCCCCTCGCCCGGCAGGTCGACCACACTGCCCGGAGCGAAATAGCGGGTGTCGACGACCGGGACTCCCGCCCGGGAAAGGTCTTCGAGGTAACGCTTGTCCACATTCCACCGCACCACATCCACGGGATTGGCCAGCGTGGTGACGGCCGCACACTTTTCCGCCCATGCCAAGAACTCCTCGACCCTGGAGAAGTAGTCCCAGGCCGACCGAATCACCACAAGGTCCCAAGCCGCCCAGTCCACGTCCGTGTCGTCCCAGCGCACGACCACGGGCTGCGCCCCACGGCTCTCCACCGCTTCCATGACGACCGGCAGATCACGGTCCCAGTCGGGATCCTCCAGTACAGCCTGGCAGGTGACGAGCGCGATGCGGGGGCCGAATGCCACGGTGGACTCCTCACTCGGGTGGCCGACCGACGGCGGAATGCTGTCACGGACGGCTGCTGCCCGCCAGCCCCTCGGAGGAGTGCCCACGACGGCGGTTTCGTCGACGGACGACACGAGACGGGGCGCGCCCCCAAGGGCTCCTCGGCATTCCGGCACGGTGCCGCTCGGGCCCGGGACGCTGTCGCGGTGGTGAGGGCGGGCGGCACCAGCACATCGGCGCCCGGAGTACGCATGCAGGCGTGTTCCTGCTGCTGTACTCTGCCGATCCGCCGGGACTTCTCCCGGGGTTTGAAGCGGGGTTGCTGAACCCGCTCAAGGACGGAAGGCCGGCTCGGCTGCTGTCTTCCGGACTGCCGATACCGACGCCCTCGGGCAGGAGTCGCCCCGCCCCCGCCCTGCTCCGCACTCTCCGTCGCCCTCCCGCACGGAAGCACGCGAGGTCTACGAAGGAATCCCATTGCAGCAGACGACGGCCGACGCACGGGAAGAGCAGAGTGCTTTCCCCGTCACCAGGTCGGCCCATACGTGCGCGCCTTTCTCACCGCCCACGCCCCCAGGGCCTGCCTGGCGTAAGCCGCCTGCCCGATTGCCGCACGGGGTGTCGCGCCCCGTCGCCGCCCGGGACCGCCTTCGAGGAGTCCTGCGCCACTCGGCATCCTGCCTCCGCGGCCGTGGCGCGTGGTGAGCCGACGCAGCCGGCGGACCTTCCTCACCGCGGTGGGAGCCCTCGGCACCGGCACCGCGCTGGGGGTTCCCGCCTACGCCTCCGCAGCGGCCCGCGACACGCCGACCGCCGACGAGTACGTACCCGTGCAGCTCCTCAACATCTGCGATCTGCACGGGTACTTGCAGGGGCCCACGGGCGGCGACTCCGTCATCTGGGGAAACGGCGGCGAGATGTACGTGGTCGGCGGTGTCGCCGCCATGGGCACCCACCTGGAGCGGCTGCGGGGCGGACAGCGCAACTCGTTCTTCTTCGGGACCGGTGACCTCTTCTCCGGCTGGGAGTTCGACGCCGCAGCCTTCTCCGACGAACCGACCATCGAGGCGCTCAACAAGCTCGGCCTCGACTTCGCCACCGCCGGGAACCACGAGTTCGACAAGTCGCCGTCCCAGCTGATGCGGCACATACAGGACGGTCACGCCTACCCGGTCATCGGTCGCGACACAGGGTTCCGTGACTCCACCGGAAACCGGTATCACGGCATGGACTTCCGCTACTACAGCGCCAACGTGGTACACGCCCGCAGCGGACGGCCCGTGCTGCCCCCGTACCACATCGAATGGGCAGCGGGCCCGGCCGGGCAGCGGATCCCGATCGGGTTCATTCACCTCACCGTCGCCGGCATGGAGTCGATGGACAACTCGTTCCACCCCGGGCTGAAGACCCTCGACCTGCTCACCACCGCCCACCGCTGCGCAAAGAAGCTCAAGCGGCACGGCGTGGGCGCGATCGTGCTCAGTGTGCACGACGGGGCCTTCGCCGGAGACGACTTCAACAGCGGCAGCAACCCGACAGGGCCCGCCCACGATCTCGCCCTCAAGGTCTCGCCCGACATCGACGCCATCGTCTGCGGACACTGGCACACCCGGTTCAACATGATGCTGCCCGACCCGGACGGCGTGCCCAGACCCTTCGTCGAGGCAGGGTTCCACGGCCAGGTCATCAACGAGATCAACCTGCACCTCGACCCCCGTACCGGCAGGGTGATCCGTGAACTCACCGTCTCCACCAACCACCCCAACGTCCGCGACGTCACCCCGCACCCCGAACTCAAGGCCATCACCGACTACTGGGCCGAAGAGGCCGCCGCACGTCAGTTCAGCCGCATCGGCCGACAGAACGGTCCGTTCACCCGCACCCGCAACACTGCCGGTCAGAGCACCATGGGTGATCTCGCCGCGGACTGGGCCCTGTGGGCAGCGCAGAGACCCGCTCCCCCGCACGACGACTCGAACATCCACCGGCACCTCCCCGCCCAGCTCGCCCTCGTCCCCCTCGCCCCCCTTTCCGGCCGGTCCGTCGTCCGGCACGACCTCGTGCCGGACGCCGACGGCGAGGTGACGTTCGGCAGCGCATGGCAGACGATCGGGATCGGCCAGCCCACGGTGTCCGTCACCGTGACGGGCCGGCACATCCACGACGCTCTCGAACAGCAATGGTCCACCGACCCGTACGGCACACTCCGGTTCGCCCCCCTGGCCGTCTCCGCCAACGTTCGATATTCCTTCGACGCGTCCCGCCCCGTAGGCGATCGCGTTGACCCTGCCGACGTGCGGATCGACGGTGTACCGCTGCGACTCCACCGGAAGTACCGACTCGCTGCCGCCTCCGGCACGATTCTCGGCATGGACGGCTACCCGGCACTCACCGACTACCGCAAGCCCTACCGCTATCAGCGTGACTACGAGAGTTTCATCGCGTTCGTACGGGAACAGACGCTCCTCACCCCGTCGGCACTTGACCGGGTGACGGTGAAGAACACAGAACTGCGCACCAAGAACCCGAACGTCAGCAGGGTCACCGACCCTCCCGAGCCGGTGCGCGCATCCTGCTGTACGCCACGACGTGCGTGAGCTGGAGTGTGTCCCTCAGGAACCGGCCGCAGATCACCCCTGTCCCGGCCGGGGCCGGGCGTACGTTCTCGCCGAGCACGGCATCCAGGGATTCGGAGAGGCGTCGTCGATCACCTCGTCCGAGAGAGATCTCCTCGGCGGCCCCGGTCGCCCGGGCGGCTCCTGCGTACCTCATGACGTGGCGCTCTCTCGGGTAATCAGTTCGACGGCAGCTTCCAGACCCCCCTCCGCGAAGGCGATTCGCTGGCGGTCCGCTCCGGTGCCCTCTCGCAGGAGGCGGTGGACCAGGCCGGTCACCTGCCGGGCGTCGCCGGAGGCGTCAAGCGCCGGAGCCACATGTCGCAGGAGCTGGCTCAGCACATCGCCGGCACTGCGTCGCCTGCCGTTCGGGGCGATCAAGGTACTGCCCAGGCCGTGCCTGGCCGCGTGCCACATGCTGGCCTGGAGCATTTCCGGGGCGCAGTTCGGGCCATCGGCGCCGGCGGTCGCTTCGGTCAGAGCGGTCTCCACGAGAGCCCGGGTGACCCCGGCGAGCATGACCGCGTCGTCCACGCGCAGCTGAACGTCCAGACACCGTATTTCAACAGTGGGGTACCGCTCCGACAGGCGGGCCTGCCAGTACAGCTGCCCGCAGTCCGCGATCACGTCGCTTTCCAGCAGTTGCCGGACACGGCGGTCGTAGTCGTCTTCACCGAGAAAGTACGGAGGTATGCCGGTGACCGGCCAGCGACTGAAAATCGTAGTGCGCCAGCTGGCGAAGCCGGTGTCGTGACCGTCCCACAGCGGGGAGTTCGCCGACATGGCCGTCAAGGTGGGCAGCCAGGCCCGGATGCGGTTCAGGACCTGCACACCGGCCTCGCGGCTGGGCACGGCGACGTGCACGTGCATGCCGTTGATCAACTGCTCCGCGACCAGCTGAGGGGCCCGGGCGCGCAAGGTCCGGTAGCGGGCCCCGTCGGTGACCGCCACGGGCTGCGCGTCACGCAGCGGCGGCGTCGCGCAGGCCACGAACCGGCACCCCTGCGTCTCCGCGGCTGCCCCGACAGCATGCCGCAGACGCAGCAAATGGCCCCCGACCTCTTCCAGCGTGCCGCACACCGGGGTCGCCACCTCGACCTGAGCCTGGAGCAGTTCCGGCTGTACCTCGCCATCGGCGGTGAGACTCTCCACGCCCATCATGTGGCGCACCTTCTCGGCCCGCGCCACCGGGAGACCTGTAACAGCGTCAATCAGCAGATATTCCTCTTCCACGCCGATCGTTGTCATCATTGCCCTCTGCTCTGCTCCCCGCGGGCGCGACCGTGTCGGTGCACACTCCTCGTCGCACTCCGTAAGCGAAGCGTCGTGCGCCCAAGGGCCACCGGTGGGCGACCTCAGGAGGTCTCGCCGGAACGTGTGGTCATGCGGGGCCGCTCCTGCACCGTGGCGGGTAGGAGCTGCCTGTGAGACGCGGTGCAAGCGTCTCCCACAGGGCCGCAGCCATTCTGCTCCCGCCGACGTGCCTGCCTGGCCGAAGCACGAGGGCTGGTCCTCCATCTTGAGGTGGATCGGCGCTGTGCGCACCTTCACCGCTCGTACGTATTGATCATGTCGATGACGATGAGCGCGCTCCTCCTCATGGACTTGTCGCCGCTCGGGGGGTGTGGAACGGCCACGAGGTACGCCCGCGGGCCGACCCCTGCCCGTCACTTCACGCTGTCCGCGCTGTGTGCCAGTCTTCGCAGGCGCCGGTTCGCTGCGGTCACCCCGCGGCCGTGGCGCGCGAGGCCCGCCCAGGAGTCCCTCTCCAGACGGTCACCGAGGTCGGTCACCGTCCAGCGGCGTGCGGTCAGTTCAGGGTCGTCCAGTTCACCCCAGGCCAGCGGCACGGCCACGGGGGCGCCCGGCCTGGAGCGGACGGCAAACGGAGCGACCACGGTCTGGGCATAACCGTTGCGCGCGACATCCAGATACAGGCGCCCCCTGCGGGATTCCTTGCGGGGTTCGGTCGTCAGCTCCTTGTCGTGCCGCGCGGCCAGCGCGACCGCAGCGGCGCGGGCGAACGCCAGCACGTCGTCGGCGTCGTCGCGCCGGCTCAGCGGTACGACCACGTGCAGGCCTCGCGAGCCTGTGGTCATCAGGCCCGACGGAAGGTCCAGCTCCTTGAGCAGCTCGTGCAGGCGGTGCGCCGCTCGGCGTACGGGCTCGAAGTCGTCGGCTGGCGGGTCGAGGTCGAAGACCAGACGGTCGGGACTGCGCGTCCGGTCGGCGCGGCTCAGCCAACGGTGCGGGGTGATGCACGCCTGGCCCGCGAGATAGACCAAGGTCGCCGTGTCGTCGCAGACCACATGCGTCACTTCGCCACCCTCCTTGGCCACCGAGGTGCGATGGATCCAGTCGGGGAAGTAGTCGGAGACCTCCTTCTGATAGAAGCGCTCTCCCTCGATGCCGTCCGGCATCCGCTCAAGCATCAGGGGCCTGCCTCGCAGCTCGGGCAGCATCCGAGGGGCCACACGCCGGTAGTGCTCGGCGAGATCGGCCTTCGTGATGCCGTCCTGCGGAAACAACTCCTTCTCAGCCCGCTTGACGTTGACCTTGCGTCGCCCGATCCGCATCTCGACGTCTGGACTCACGCCACCGCCTCCTTCGCACCGAAGCTCTTGCCGCCCCTGCTCCCCCGCTCCCGGCCCCTGGCCCCTGGCCCCTGGCCGGATCAGGGGAGCGGCGTGCCTCCGGTGGCGTTCATGATCTCCGCGGTGATGAAGCTCGCGTGCTCCGAAGCCAGGAACACATACGCGGGTGCCATCTCCGCGGGCTGAGCAGGCCGGCCCATCGGTGCCTGTTTGCCGAACTCCTTGGTGTCCGGCAGCGTCGCCGGGATCAGCGGCGTCCACACCGGCCCCGGAGCAACGGCGTTGACCCGGATGCCGTTCTCGACCAGCATCTTCGCGAGACCCTGGGTGAACGTCACGATGGCGCCCTTGGTCATGGCGTAGTCGAGCAGGTGGGGGCTCGGCCTGTACGCCTGCACCGACGTGGTGTTGATGATCGACCCGCCCGAAGGGATGTGCGGCACGGCCATCTTGCACAGCCAGAACATGCCGTACAGGTTCGTGCGCATCACCCGGTCGAACTGCTCCGTGGTGATGTCCTGGATGCCCTCGGGCCGGGACATCTGATACGCCGCGTTGTTGACCAGTACATCGATGCGCCCGAACTCCGCCACGGCCCGCTCCACCAGGCGACGGCACTGTTCCTCTTCCCGGATGTCGCACGGCACGGCCAGACCTCGGCGTCCCGCCTCCCCGACGAGGCGGGACGTCTCCTTGGCGTCCTCCGCCTCGGCGGGCAGGTAGGTGAACAGGACGTCCGCGCCCTCGCGTGCGTAGGCCAGAGCAACGGCCCGCCCGATACCGGAGTCGCCGCCGGTCACGACCGCCACCCGGTTCCGCAGGAGCCCGCTCCCCCGGTAGGAGTCCTCGCCGTGGTCGGGGGGCGGGTCCATCGGACCGGTCCAGCCCGGCGGCTCCTGGTCCTGCTGACTGAATTCCGGCTGCGGGTGCTTGGTGGTCGGGTCCTGCGGGGTGTCGCCCATCAGTGCTTTTCCTTCCTTCCTCGAATCCCTCTGCTTCCAGGTTGCGCCGCACCTGGCGCAGGCGCGAACGCCCACCGCTCACACTGATCGAACTGCGTGGACGCATGCCTGTGCAGCATCGGGTGTCCCGCGATCCACGCCTCCACACACATGCAGGGCGAGATATTCCACTCCCCTACGATCACGACAGTGAAGCTCCTGGTGGACGGGTTCTCGACCAAGATCACCCGTGCCGCCAGGAGCTTCTGTGCTTGTGTACCGTCGTCGCGGGGAGATCTGCTGGTACCCGGATCTCCCCGCGTCCCGCCCAAGGTGGTTCAGCAGCTGGTCACCCAGCGGTGGGACTGGAGCCAGGCTCCGGCGGTCCCGTTGGTGTTGCCCTGGAAGTTCTGGGCGGCGCACGCGTAGTAGTTCTTGTAGTCGGCCGAGTGGTAGAACTTCACGTGGCGGTAGCTGCCCGCGCCACCGGTACCCCGGTTCCAGATCGACATCACTCGCTTGTTGTCGGACCAGCTGCACACAACCGCGCCGGCCCGCCAGTTGTTGTCGTCGCCGTCCCAGGCACACACGTCACCGGTGCCGTTCAGGCCCGAGTAGACGCAGATGTCGCCTGACACACAGCCGCCCCATGCCAAGGCCGTGACCGGTGCGGCGCTCGCCTGTCCCGCCCCCGCACCCAGCGTGCCCGCCAGGGCGAGTGCGCTGCCCGCCGCCGCCAGTGCGAGTCTTGTCCGCTTCATTCCGGGCATCCGTTCTCCTCGTGGTTCTGGGAGCGCCGCTCCGTCGCGGCGCCTCCGTGCCGTCCACGTTGACAGGGGCGGGAGCACTCGCGGGATGGCTTCAATTCCCCCTGAAACGAGGGCTGTTACGCACTTAGTGTGGTAGGCCGCCGAAGCCTGGGGGAGAGCTGTGCTGCGGATCCACTTCACGGCGGACGACCTTGCGAGAACGCGCCTGGCGCCCGGACCGCTGCCCATGTGGGAGACCATCCTCAGCCTGCACCGGCTGCAGCGCAGGGACGGGAGCCTCCTTACCCGGCAGTGGAGCAGCTCCGTACGGGCCGGGCTGCCGAGGGGGTGGGAACTGCTCGGGGCACTCGTGCCCCGGCAGGGCTACTTTCCCGACTTCCTCACCCCCGCCACCGCCCACACCGCCCTGGCCACCGCCCTGGACGAGGTGCTGAGCAGCCCCCGGGAGGTACTGGCACGGGACATGGCCCAGTTGGCCGACGACCGGCCGCTGAACCACTGGACCACCGCGCTCGGCACCGGACGCGTCGAAGCACTCGCACGGCTCGAACGCGTCACGCACGCGTATCACCGGGCCGCCGTGCAGCCCTACTGGGGGAGGATCGAGGCGCAGGTGCTCCGCAGCCGGGCGACTCTGGCCGAGGCCATGGCCGGGGAGGGCGTCGAAGGACTGCTCGCTGCGTTGCCTCCGGCCATGCGGTGGCGGCGCCCCGTCCTGGAGGTCGACTATCCGGTGCACCAAGACCTGCGCCTGGGGGGCCGGGGGATCCTCCTGGTCCCGTCGTTCTTCTGTCACCGCACCGGCGTGACCCTGTTCCACAACGACCGCACGCCGGTTCTCGTCCATCCCGTCGAACACGTCCTCCCCGAGGAACAGACCGATCCCGGCCACCACACGCGCTCGCTCGCCGCGCTGCTCGGTCACACCCGGGCCGCTGTCCTGGGGGCCCTGAGCCGGCCCGGCACCACGGGTGAACTGGCGAGCCGGACCGGGGTGCTCCCCTCCTCCGCCAGCCAGCACGCCACCGTGCTGCGCGAGGCCGGGCTCGTGCGGACCGTGAGGGACGGGAAGTCGGTCCGGCACACGCTGACCCCCCTGGGCGCCGCGCTTCGCACCCGGGGGGCCATGCCTCGGGTCATGGGCCCGGAGGTCCTCCACGGCCGCTGTCGGTCGTAGGAACAACCGTCGTCGACCGTGACGGTACGTGCGGCAGCCGGTGGAGGCGGCTTCCTCCCCGACGACCAGTCGTCTCATTTGCCTCGCTCGGCAAGTGTCGGGCATCTACTCTGTTACTACCTGCTGGGGGACTTGCCAGGACATTCGGGGGGACGCATGCGCTTGGTGATCAGTGTGGGTGAAGGTGCGGTCGAGGGTGAACTGCGGTCTCTCCACGACTGGTTGATGACCGACAGGACCGTACGCCGGGGCGCCCTGGCCGAGCTGGCGTCGGCGGAGCCGCCGGAGCCCGGCCGGCAGTCGTCGGCCGTCGACATCCTGTCGCTCGTACTCAGCAGTGGCTTCAGCACGGCCTCTCTCGGCGTCAGCATCGCCAACTGGCGTGCCACGCGACCGCAGCACCCCACCGTGACGGTTGAACGCCCCGACGGCACCAAGGTGAGCATTTCCGGCGCGGCCCCTGATGTGGAGCAACACCTGATGCACCGGCTGCTCAACCCCGAGCCCTGAGATCACCGCAATGACGGCGGACAGACTCCCCCGCCCGGCGGATTCCCGTGCCGCGTTGCTCGGGGCGAGCACCTTCGAGATGCTTGAGGACCTCCCGGCTGTCGAAGGCAATCTGGGAGCCGTTGCCGAGCAACTCGTCACAGATGCATGGGGGTTGCCGACGGAGAACTGCAAGTCGCTGTGGGAACCCGCTTCCCCGGGGGCCGCGTCACGACTGGTGCGGGAAGCCGCGTCCCAAGCAACGGACACCCTGCTGGTCTACTACGCCGGCCATGGACTGCTCGACTCCAGGGGGCAGTTGCACCTGGCGGTGGTGGACAGCGATCCGGCGTCCGTCCATGACACAGCCGTCCCGTACGAGTGGATCAGGCAGGCGGTCGAGCGTAGTCCCGCGACCCGCAGGATCGTGATCCTTGACTGCTGCTACAGCGCACGGGCCTTCGGTCCCCAGTCCGGCAAGGTGGTCGATCTGGCGGAGGTCGACGGTACGTACGTACTGGCCGCCGCCGCGGAGACCGCTGTGGCACAGGCTCCTCCCGGGGATCCGCTCACGGCATTTACCGCGGCGCTGACGGAAGTGCTGCGCACCGGCGTCGCAGGAGCACCCGAGCTCCTGGATCTGGACACGGTCTTCGACCGCCTGCGCGCGCTGCTCAGGAGCCGGGGACGGCCCGAGCCACAGTCCCTGGGGCGTAATCAAGTGGGCCGGCTGGCCTTCGCGCACAATGTGGCCTTCACCCTCCCGTCGGTTGTCCCGGCTCCCCTTCCCGCATCAGTACGCAGCGGCTTGGACAATCCGCTCCCGGCCATCCGACTCGGCGCCGTGGCCGCCCTCGGGGGCTGGCTGGCCGGTGGCGATCCCACCCGGACAGTCACCGCCCGCGAAGCACTTGCGCAGGTGGCCGATACGGACATCGCGGTGGTGGCCGAAGCCGCGCGCACCCTTCTCCTCACGCATGCCCAGGACCAGGACCAGGACCAGGAGAGCCGCGACGGTCTTGACGGGCCCGGGGAACCCACCTCTGCCGGTCGGGCAGACGGTTCACCCGCTGGATCGATGGAGGGCCGAACCGGCTCCCGGCCCCCTGTCCCTGCCACCACGCGCGAGGACAGCCTCCGTACTACGCCACGGCCCGCTCCTCTTCGGCTTCTCTTCGCAATCGAGCATCGCCTCCAGCAGTTTGCCGCGCCGTCACGGATGTCCCGATCGCGCCGGACCGTCCGACGGGCTGTCGGGTTGCTGCTGACGTACCTGGTCCTGACCGGCAGCAGCCACTTCTCCACCAGGGCGTTGGACCCTTTCGGGAATGACCCTGAGGGCGTAAGTGAATCCAAGGAGGAGTTCGAGAATGTAAAATACGTCGCCTTCAGCCCCGACGGGAAGACCATGGCCACCTCCACTATTGGCCACGTACGCCTATGGGATCTTTCCGGTATCAAAATCAAGGCCAAGAAAATCGACCCAGTCACACCCGGCAGCGGCTGCCTGGCTTTCAGTCACGACGGAAAAATCCTCGCCCGCGGCATTTCAGACGCAGTGGAGATCATCAATCCCGCGAACGGCAAACTCACCAGAACGCTCCCCATGAAAGGCCGTGACGTCTCAAGCCTGGCGTTCAGCGCCAAGCCCAACACGCTTGCCATCGGCAGCCGCAAAGGCGCGGTGGAGTTGAGGAATCCGGGCACAGGGAAGCTGATCAGGGCAATGAAGAGTCACGTGGATGCGGTGACCAGGGTAGCTTTCAACGCAACCGGAACAAGGTTTGCGAGCACAGCAAGCGATGACGACGCCGTCCGGGTGTCTGATCCGACGACAGGGACTTGGACCAACGGCCTCCGCACCAACTTCCCGATCGACTTCACCTTCAGTCCGGACGGAAATACTCTCGCTATTGCCTCGGTCTCTCATCACCTGCGGCTATGGGAAATAGGAAAAAAACCGCCTCTCCCTTTGCTGACCGGTCACACAGGGTGGGTGAACAGCGTGGCTTTCAGTACGGATGGCAGGCTGGCCAGCGGCAGCGCGGATGGGACGGTGCGACTGTGGGACCCTCGCTCGGGTAAGCAGATCCGTAACTTTTCCGGTCACACCGACGAAGTCAACGCAGTGGCGTTCAGCCCGGACGGCAAGATTCTCGCAAGCGCCGGCGAGGACGGAACAGCCCGGGTCTGGGATGCCGCATCCGGAAAACAGCTCCACAAATTGGTCCACGAAGAATGACCGTTGGGCTCGGCCCACGGCGATGGAGCCGTGAGGCTCCTCAGGGAGAGGCTCCTCCTCCGGAGCTGATCCGGCTGTCGGTCACCGGCTGCCACCCGGCTGCCGACTGGCGTACGAGGCAGGGCGGGGGCCGACCGGCGTACGAGGCGGGGCGGGGGCCGACGGAGGGGGACTCGGCGGAGGGGGGATCGGCGCGACGGTGCCGCGCTCAGCTCACGACCTGATCCCCGTCGGGTACGTCCTCGACGGTGACCAGGCTGCGGGACAGCCCGAGTTGCCGGGACACCGCCTGGCCGAGCCCCTCGACGTCCTGGCCGGTCGGGACCGGCACCTGCTCGCCCTCGCCGTAACTCTCGATCGCCTTCGTGAAGTAGCTCGGGTGCCAGGAGCCCACGGCCCCCTTGACCTGGCCGGCGGTCACTGGGCGGTTCCCGACGAGTTCGCCGAGCGCGGCCAGGATCGCGTCGGAACGCAGTTCGCCGGGCACCTGGAACAGGCTGGCATGCGCACCGACCAGACCGCCGTCCCTGAGCCGCACGGTGACAGTGAGACAGCTGGTGACGCTCGGATAGGTGAGCACTCCTCCGGGCGCGACCTCCTTGACCTGGCCTTCCGTCACCGTCGCGCGGTCGGGTGCCGTCAGGCGGCTCGCTGCGGGCGCTCCGGCGGCGGGTTCGTGCGCCTGGGCGGCAGGGCCGAGTCCGAGGTGCAGCGCGAGCAGTGCGGCCGGAAGGGCCACGGCGCATACGACGCTGCGCCTGCGTCCGGGCGTGCGGACGGCTCGGGGCGCGGGGTGGGACGGGGGCTGGTGCGAGGGCACTGATTCTCTCCTGCAGAGGTCTTGCGTGTGGACCCGGTGAGCCTACTGCCCGGCCGTCCCCGCCGGGCTCAGGCCCCCTACGCTGAGCCCTAACTCCCTTTACACACAAGGGAGTTCGCTCCCAGGCCCCCTCCGCCGGGTTTCCGTGGTAGACCGGAGGAGTTGTCCCGACGCAAGCAGAGAGGGCACTCGCCATGGGCCGGCCGACGGTTTCCGCTCCCTTGCCGCAAGGCACGAAGATCCTTTTCATCGGACTGCATCCGAGCGCGCTCGACTACAGCAAGATGCCCGACGGACTCGACGAGGCGTCACTCGCAGCCATGATCGAGGCCGGGGACACCGCGGTCCGGGAGGCCGGGTTCCACTCCGTCCTGTGCCTGATCGACGTCTCGCCGGACAGCGCCGAGGCGACCGTCCGCAAACAACTCCAGGAGCACGCCTTCGGCTTGGCGGTGATCGGCGGCGGCGTGCGGATGCTGCCGGAGCACACCCTGCTCTTCGAGCGGCTGGTCAACCTCCTCACCGAGGCGGTACCGGGGATCCGACTGTGCTTCAACACGACGCCGGGGGACACGATCGAGGCTGTCAGGCGGTGGGTCCACACCTGACGGACCATCACGCGGCCCTGCGGGAGCCGTGCGGGACGCAGGTCATGGTGCGTCGCCCGACCAGTCGAAACGGTCCGGGTCGTCGGGGCGCGGGTCGTACAGCGCTCGTCCACCCGGGCCGAAATGCCCCAGTTCGGTCCGCAGAACCGCACCTGCACGCCGCTCCTCCGGAGTCCAGCCGGTGGTGTCGAGCAGCAGTCCGTCGAGCGGGCCGCCGATCAGTTCGGCATAGTTCCGCCCCGGCCGCCGTCCCTGGTGGGGATCGGCATGGTCGTGGCCGTACACCCGGCCGCGCAGCAGCCTCTCAGCATCGTCGTCGTTCATCCCTCCAGCCTGCCACCCGCCACTGACAGCGGGCTGCCGTCGGGGGGCCATGCTGTGCTCCTGACGGGGCCCTTCGCGCGGCTAGGGCGTGGTGGTGCACACGTAGTACGGCGATCGCGTGGGCGCGTACGGGGAGGCTCCCGCCCCGTTGACGGCGCTCACCCGGAAGCACATGTACTTCCCGGAGACGAGGCCGTCCCAGTCGTACGACGTCTTGTTCGGCGGCGCCGACCGCGTGGTGTCGCCGTTGTTCACCCAGAACGCGGTCTCGTCACCGGAATTGTCGGTCCAAGTGACGCGGGCGGTGGTGGAGTTCAGTGCCTCGACGACTACGCCCGAGGGAGTTGCGGGGATGGTCGGGGTTCGCCGTCCCGGTGTGGTGGCGCAGACGTAGTACGGCGCCTGCGCGGGCGCGTACGAGGAGGCTCCCGCGCGGTTCACGGCCCGCACCCGCAGGCATATGTACTGCCCCGGCTTGAGATTGCCCCAGCGGTACGTGGTCGTGTTCGGCGGGAGCGTGCGGGTCGTGTTGCCGTTGCCGACCTCGTACGCGGTCTCGTCGCCGGCATTGTCCAGCCAGGTCAGAAGGATCGTGTACCGGTCGATCGCCTCGGCCTTCGCGCCCGAGGGAGCGGCGGGGAGCGACGGCTTCGGAGGCGGGGTCGGGTTGCGGGTCGGACTCCAGGTCGGACTCCGGGTCGGGTGCTCTGTCGCTGGGGTGGGCGTGGGAGGGGGACTGGAGCCGATGTCCGTCGGAGTGGGGGGTGGGGTTGATCCTGTTGTCGGTGTTCCGGTGGTGCTCACGGACCCGCTCGGCGGGTCCCGTGGCGGCTCGTTGGCGGTGACGGAAAGGCCCGTGAGCGTGCCCCCGACGACGATCGCCGCGGCCAGCGCGGCGATCACCGCGGGGTGTGCCGCCACCGAGCCCAGCAGGGTGCCGCTCGTCCCGGACCCGGATCCGGTCCCGGACCCGGACTGGGCCGTGGTCGTGGCCGCCGTGCCGCCGCCCGCATTGCCCGCCGCGCCGCCCGTGACGAGCACGGTGCTCATGCCTCCGCCGAGCGCCAGACCGGAGACGAGCCCCAGTGCGCGCCGCCGGGTGTCGTCCTCGCGGGAGAAGTACGCCGCGTCCTCGCCCGCCCCCAGTCGGCGGGCCGCACGGGCCCCGAACTCCAGCACGCGCTGCCAGGCGCCCCAGTGCAGGGAGCCGGCCAGTACCGGGGCCACGGTCCGTGCCAACCGGCACACCCCGGCATCGTCCCCCGCCCGTTCCGCCGCGGCGAGGACGAGGAGCACGACGGCGGTTTCCGTCACGACCTGGTGGGGGCGGCCTGCGGCGCCGACCCAGGCGGTCAGCGGGGCGACGAGTTCCGCGGGCCGACGCAGCGTACCCGCGCGTTCGGCCACCCGGGAGCCGAGCGGCCCGCTCGCCCGGTACCCGAAACCGTCCTGCGTCAACAGGCCCGCCGCCGCCAGCTCCACGAGATCGGCCCCGGCCGGGGCGGGGCCCGTACCGGAACAGGCACCCAGCACCTCGAAGGAGACCGCCAGCGGCGCGAATCCGCAGAGCAGACCGAGGAGCCGCCCGGCCCCGGCACTGAGTTCGCCGGCGATCCCGAAGGCGAGCGCCGACTCCTCGGCGGCGAATCCGGTGGCGCTCCCGCCCAGGCGCAGAGCCGCCGCCGCCTGGACGAGTGCCAGGGGGTGCCCGCGCACCGTCGCCACGAGCCTGCGCGCCGCCGCCTCGTCCGCACCCGGCGGGCGCCCGAGCTCCCGGCCCAGCAGGGCCAGCCCGTCCTCCTCGGTGAGCCCGGCCAGCCGCAGCCCCTGCCATGCCCCGCCGGACACGGTCCCGGCCGAGGCCAGCAGTACGTCGCAGGAGGGGGCGGCGTCCACGAGGACCGTCAGGTCGGCCGCGGAGCCGTCGAAGTCGTCCACGACCAGCAGGGCGCCCACCGAGCCCATGAGCCTGCGCAGCCGGTCCGGCTCGGGTTTGTAGCCGTCGGCGTCATCCGTGACGTAGCACGCGTCGAAGAGCTCCTGGACGACGTCCTGCACCGGCAGACCGGCGGCCGAGAAGTACACCACGTCCCGGCCCGCCCCGGCGCTCCGGGCGGCGTACTCGGCGAGCAGGGCAGTCTTGCCGATGCCCGGCGCCCCATACACATGCACGGGGCGCCTGTCGCCCAACCACCGTACGAGATCTGCGAGTTCGGTCTCCCGCCCGAGCAGACCCGAGGGGCGTGGGAGCGCCGACCGGCCCACCGGCGGCCGGCGGAGCCGCACCCGCGGCGACGGCTCGGTGCGTACGTCGACCCGCGAGTCACCACTCGCGTTGACCACGACGTTGTGGTCGCCGACCACGAACTGCCCGCTGATGTGGCCGTAGACCCGTATGGAGTTCGTGGGTGCCAAGGCTCTGCACCTCCCCCGGTGCGCGCTCAGGGACCGGAGCGTAGCAGTCGGGGAGGTTGATCGTGAGCAATCACGAAGAGTCAACTTCCCACAGGGACCGCGTTGTTGTGGGGGCCGCAGCGGACGGTCCAGGGGGTGGGTGAGCGGACGAGGTTCTCGTGGATGCGGATGTCGATCCGGTCGGGCCCCTTGGTGCCGGGGACCTGGGCATGGGCCGCGGTGCATGCGATTTGGCTGACGGCGGTGACGTCGAGATCGCCGGCGCTGACTGTTGCGGGGACGAAGACGTCCACCGCGTCGGTGGTGGGCGTCGCGGTGAGCTGTCCGCCCATGGGCGGGACCTGGTTGATGAGGCCTCGTTGGCGTTCGGCGGGGGTGGGGCCTTCGAGAAGGAGGTCGAGGGCGTGCTGCGGGCTGAGCGGCCGGTCGACGGGCCGTGACACGGCGCGGATGCCGTACGGGCCTGCGAAGTAGAGGCGTACGGAACGCGCTTCGGTGCCGGGCCGCGGAACGCCCGAGGCCGGAGGGCCGGCGTCGGCCGGTTCTGTCGGGGTGATGCCGCAGCTCACAGCTGTGGCGGCGAGCAGCAGGAGGAGGACGGCGGTTGCCGCGGCCGTCCGTCCGCTGCGGGCCTGGCGCGCCCGGCCGGTGGAGGGTGAGGTCGGTCGGGGGCGGGGGCGTGTCATGGCTGTTCCAGCGGGGCAGGGGGCAGCGTGAGGGTGAAGACCGCGCCGCCCTGCGGGGAGTTGGCGGCGGTGAGGGTGGCGTGGTGGAGCAGGGCGTTCTCGTGGGCGATGGCGAGGCCGAGGCCGCTGCCTTCGGAGCGGGTGCGGGCGGTGTCGGCCTTGTAGAAGCGTTCGAAGACGTGCGGGAGTACGTCGTCGGGGATGCCGGGGCCGTGATCGGTGACGGTGACGGTGACACTCCCTTCGTGGCTGCGGGCGGCAAGGGTGACCGGGGGGCTGCCGTGCCGGAGTGCGTTGCCGATGAGGTTGCCGAGGATCACGTCGATGCGGCGCGGGTCGGCCCGTACGGCCAGTACGCCTTCGAGGTCGGTGCGCACGCGGGGGTCGTCGGCCCAGCCCCGGAGCTGGAGGGTCTTGGCCACGAGGGTGCGCAGGTCCGCGTTCTCCGGATGGAGCGGTGCCGCCTTGGCGTCGAAGCGGGAGACCTCCATGAGGTCGTCGACCATGCGGGCGAGGGTGCGGGTTTCCGCGCTGATCAGGCGTACGGCGTCGGCGGTGTCCTCGGGCAGGACGCCCGAGTCGGCGTCCTCGTCCAGGACTTCGGTGACGGCGGCCATCGCGGCCAGGGGGGTGCGCAGTTCGTGGGCGACGTCGGAGGCGAACCGGCGGGCACCGGCCTC
Source organism: Streptomyces sp. NPDC054863 (assembly GCF_053610825.1). NCBI lineage: Bacteria > Bacillati > Actinomycetota > Actinomycetes > Kitasatosporales > Streptomycetaceae > Streptomyces > Streptomyces sp. NPDC054863. Next base: position 52,295 of record NZ_JBSGZD010000002.1, read on the forward strand.
CATGCGGCGCAATTCGGCGTCGTCCCTCTCCAGGGTCTCGGCCATGGTGTTGAAGGAGCGGGTGAGGGAGGCGAGTTCGTCGTGCCCCTTGACGTCGAGCCGGGTGTCGAGCTCGCCCGTGGCGATGCGTTCGGCCCCGCCCCGCAGACGGCGTACGGGGCGCAGGATGCGTGCGGCGGCGTACAGGGCGGGGACGAGGGCGAGGGCGAGGGCGGGGACCGCTCCGGCCTGCGCTGCGGTGACCAGTGCGGCGATGTCGGCCCGGTCGTCGTCGAGGGGGAAGGAGACGTAGACGGTCAGGCCGGAGAGCCGGCCGGTGCGCTGCTGCGGGCCGTTGCGGCGGGCGGGCTCCTGGGCGTAGGCGACGGGCATGCCGAGGGCCAGCCAGGGCCGGCCCTCGCGCTCGATGCGCTGGTACGTCGCCCTCCCGCTGCTCTCGACCGCGGTGCGCAGTCCCGCGGGGACCGGCGGGCCCGAGGACGCGGAGACGAGTGTTCCCTCCCGGTACGCGGCGGAGGAGTGCCAGGTGCGGGAGCCGCCGGCCCGGTCGAGCTGGAGGGTGAGGCTGCGCAGGTTCTCGGCCCCGGGCGGGAAGACGAGGTCGGGGGTGAGGGAGTCGAGCTGGCTGCGCAGGTCGGCCACCGCGGTGGTCCGGGTGCGCTGCAGGATCGCCGAGCGGGCCTCCAGGAAGGTGAGGCCCGCGGTGAGGAGTGCGCCGAAGGCGGCGGCCAGCAGGAAGGCGGCCACCAGGCGGGCCCGCAGGCCGCGCGGGACACGGAGCCGACGGGCCCGGCGGGACACGGAGTTCATGACTGTACGAGCAGCCCGGCGGGACGCGGAGTCGGTGGCACGGGACGCGGAGTCGGTGGCTCGGGACCCAGGGTCCGTGGCTCGGGACTCGGAGTCCGTGGCCGTACGAGGGGGCCGGGACGTCACGTCAGGGGCCCGAAGCGGTAGCCGAAGCCGCGCACCGTCTGGACGTACACGGGGTTGCGCGGGTCGTCCTCGATCTTGGCGCGCAGCCGCATCACGCACGCGTCCACGAGGCGTACGTCCCCGTAGAAGGAGTGCTCCCAGACCTGCTCCAGGAGCTGCTGGCGGCTGTAGACCTGGGCGGGGGCGGCACTGAGGAACAGCAGAAGCTTCAACTCCGATGGCGCGAGGGCGAGTTCGGTGCCGTTCTTGGCGACGAGCAGGGCGGTGCGGTCCACGGTGAGGTCCGCGAACTCCTGCACGCCCGGCGGGGGCACGAGCATGTCCTGGGCGGGGGCGACGCGGCGCAGCACCGCCTTCATGCGCGCTTCGAGGATTTCCCCGCCGGCGGGTTTCACGAGGTAGTCGTCCGCGCCCGCCTCCAGGCCGACGACCATGTCGAGTTCGTCGCCGCGGGCGGAGAGGATGATGATCGGGACCTGGCTGTTCTCACGGATGCGGCGGCACACTTCGAGGCCGCTCATCTGCGGCAGCATCAGGTCGAGCAGGACGAGGTCGGGCCGGTACCGGTCCAGGGCGAGGAGTCCGGTCTCACCGCTGCCCGCGACCTCGGTGTCGTGGCCGCGCCGTTTGAGGGCGAGGGTGACGCCCTTCTGGACGGCGGGGTCGTCTTCGATGAGCAGGACTCGTGCCATGGGTGGTGCGGCCTTCCGGCGGGACAGGAACGATCGGGGTGGGTCGGGCCAGCGCTTGGGGACTTGGGCCACCAGGGTGGTCGCAGCATATGACGCGTTTTCTTCCGTTCCGTGATGAAACGATGACGCCGTGGCGTACCGGGCGCGAAGGTCCTGCCGTACCGGTGGCGCGAAGACCGTCGCGGAGGCCGGTTCAGCCGTCGGTGAGCCGGGTGAGGTCCACGGAACCCGAACCCGCCAGGGGCTGCGGGACGACGGCCCAGAGCGCCACCAGCGCGGCGAGCACCGCCACGAGGGCCGCCGCCCCGGTCCGGCCCCGGGCCCAGCGGGCACGGAAGCGGACCGGGTCCTCCACCAGGAATGTGGAGAGCACGGCGGCGGCCACGGACACGGCCACGACGACGACGGTGCGGCTCCAGCCCGTCAGGCCCAGGCGTTCCTCGCTCAGCAGCAGGTACACCGGCCAGTGCCACAGATAGAGGCTGTACGAGATCAGCCCCGTCCAGCGCAGCGGGCGGCTCCCCAGTACGCGCCCGAGAGGGGCGGCCGGAGCGTGGGCGAGGCAGCCGATGAGCAGCGCGGCGGCCAGCGCGTGGCCGAACAGGCCGCCCTGGAAGAGGGAGGGCGAATTCTGCCCGTCGGCCAGGAACCAGTACGCCCCGATTCCGCAGGCCAGGACCGGACCGGCCCACCCGGCTGCCTTCGTGCTCAGCCGGGCCGTCAGCCGGGTGGCGGGCGGCGTGGCCATCAGCGCGCCCAGGAGCAGCGAGAAGGCACGGGTGTCGGTGCCTTCGTAGACGCGCGTGGTGTCCACCGGACCGGCGAGGGTGATCATGAGCAGCAGCGAGGCGGCGGCACCGGCGGCGGCCGCCATGGCGACGTTGCGGCCCGCGTGCCGCCCGCGGGCCACCAGGCACAGCACCGGTGGCCACAGGAGGTAGAACTGCTCCTCGACGGCGATGCTCCACAGGTGGCTGAAGACGCGGGTGCCGGCAGCGTCCCAGTATCCGATCCGGTCGGCGATGAAGTGCCAGTTGGCCAGGTTGGCGAGCACCCAGGGGGTGTCGTCGCGGGCGGGCCCCAGCAGGGCCGGCGGCCCGAAGGCCCACACCAGTGCCAGGGTTGCGGCGAGGGTGAAGGCGAGCGCGGGCAGCAGACGGCGGGCGCGTCGCCCCCAGAAGGCCAGGAGGTCGATGCGGCCGTCGCGGGCCGCCGTCTCCTTGAGCAGGAGTCCGGTGATCAGGAACCCGGACAGCACGAAGAACAGGTCGACGCCGAGGAACCCTCCCGAGAAGTGGCCCGCGTGGAAGAACAGCACCCCGAGTACGGCCAGGCCGCGCAGACCGTCCAGCGGTGCGACGTGCCGCTTGGCAACGGCGGACACCGCCACCGCCCCTGCGGCTCGGGCGTGCCGCCGGGCGGACAGCGGGGCGGAGGGCGGAACGGCCGGGGAGGCCTGCGCAGGCATGAGGATTCCTTCCGAAAAGGGGGACGGCCCGGGCGGGGCGGAGAGGGCGGCCGGGCAGGCAGGGCGGCCGGGCGGACCGACGGGTCCGGCCGCCCCGCGTTCGGCGTACCGGGGGGGGTGGGGCGGCCGGTCGGCGCGTGGACCGGCACGGGTCAGCGCGGAGCAGCGCCGGCCAGCATGGAACAACACGGGCCAACGCCGGTCAGCGCGGAGCAGCACGGGCCGATGCCGGTCAGCGCGGACCAGCACGGGCCGACGCCGGTGGGCACCGGCCCGCGGCGACGAGCTCAAGTCGGCGCGAATCAGCGCGAATCAGCGCTACTTACAGCCCAGCGGTCCGAAGACCTTGTCGCCTGTCCAGGGTCCGGTGGCCCACTCGGCGGCCGGGGCAGGCGTGAAGGAGTACTGCTTGCCCAGCTCCTTGCCGAGCCACTGGGCGAAAGCGGCCGAGCCCTGCTGGCAGGAGTGGATGCCGTCCTTGCTGCGCTGCGCCTTGGCCCCGGCACTGTCCGTGCCCCACAGGGCCGAAGCGTCGAGGAAGTGGACCTTCTCCGGGTTCTTGACCGCGACGGCCTCGGCCGACTTCGGGGCGGTCCTGATCGCGGCCTCGTTGGCCCGGTAGAAATCGTCGATCTTGAAGGGGGGCGCGGAGACGAGGAGGAGTTCGGCGCCCGTGTCGTTCACCGTCTTCGCCAGCTTCTCGTAGCCGGCCTTCTGCTCGGCCGGGGTGCCCCAGTCGTACGTGGTGATCTGGTAGACGACCACGTCCGGCTTGAAGGAGCTCAGCTCCTTGGGGAGGCTCTCCCAGGTGGGGGCGGCGATCTCACCGATGACTCCGCCCCCGCCTGCGGCTGCCATCGATTTGAACTCCACGCCGTCGGCCTTCATCGCCGCGCCGATGGCGGGGGCCTGGGCCTCACCGATGGAGTCGCCCATCCACAGCAGCCTGGAGAGCTTGTCGTTCTTCTCCGGGGTGCGCCCGGCACCGCCGGTATCGACGGCATCGGCGCTCTTGGCGTGGTCGGTGCCGCCGCAGGCGGTGAGCACCAGAACGCCGGCAGCGGCGATCAGTGCGATCTGGGCGGTGAGCCGAACGGTGCGTCGACGGCGGGCGGGGGACGTGCTCTCGTTGTTGTTCATGAGTTCCAGCAGAACGGAGGAAACTGCCGGTCGGACGGCTTGTCATCGCTTCGTCACAAGCCGCGGGAAGTCCCGTCATACGCCGCGGGAACGGCCGTCACGAAGGCCGTCCTACGCGAGGGCGGGCGGGCTGCAGCAGCCACCCTGCTCGCCCGCCGCGGAAGCCTGCGGGGTCTGCGGGGTCTGCGGGGTCTGCGGGGCCTGCGGGGCCTGCGTCTGCGGGGCGTCGAAGAGCCCGGCGCCGCCGCACACCCCGGTCTCCGGGAGCGTCAACTCGACGCGTTCGGCGGCCTCCTGGTCCCCCGCGAGGGCGGCGGCGATCGAGCGGACCTGCTCATAGCCGGTCATCGCGAGGAAGGTGGGGGCGCGCCCGTAGGACTTCATGCCCGCCAGGTACACGCCCGGTTCGGGGTGGGCGAGCTCGCGGGCGCCGTGCGGGTAGACGGTGCCGCAGGAGTGCTGGTTGGGGTCGATCAGAGGTGCCAGCGCGGTCGGGGCCTGGAGCCGCTCGTCCAGGCCGAGCCGCAACTCGGCCAGGAACGACAGGTCGGGCCGCAACCCGGTGAGCACGATGACCTCGTCCACCGCGTCCAGACGGCGGCCGTCCTCGGCGACGAGCACCACCCGGCCGTCGTCGTCGCGTTCCAGGGCGGTGGTACGGAACCCGGTGACCGCGTCCGCGTACCCGTCGTCGACCGCCGCCTTCGCGGTCAGGCCGAGGGCGCCTCGGGCGGGCAGCTGGTCGGCGCTGCCGCCGCCGAAGGTGGATCCGTTGATGCCGCGTCGCAGCACCCACACCCCGTGGGTGCCCTCGGCCGCCTTGGCGAGGCCTGCCAGGGAGGCGAGGGCGGTGAAGGCGGAGGCGCCGGAGCCGATGACCGCCGTGCGCCTGCCCGCGTAACGGGCGCGTACGGCCGGGTTGTCGAGGTCGGGGATACGGTACGAGACACGGCCTGCGGCGACGCGTTCGCCGAGGGCGGGCAGGCCGTCGGCCCCGAGCGGGGCCGGGGTGGACCAGGTGCCGGACGCGTCGACGACCGCGGCGGCGAGCAGGCGCTCCTCGCGGCCGTCGGCGTGGGTGACGTGGACGGTGAAGGGCTGGTCCTCGCGGTCGGCGTCGACGATGCGGTCGCGGCCCAGGCGCGAGACGCCGGTCACCGTCGCCCCGTAACGGACCGTGTCGCCGAGGGCGTCGGCGAGCGGCTGGAGGTACCGCTCGGCCCAGTCGCCGCCGGTCGGGTACGTACCGCCGTCCGGCCTCACCCAGCCCGTGGGGGCCAGCAGCTTCTCCGCCGCCGGGTCGACGAGTTCGGCCCAGGTGGAGAACAGCCGCACGTGCCCCCACTCCCGCACGGCTGCCCCCGCCTGCGCCCCTGCCTCCAGGACGAGGGGGGCGAGGCCCCGGGCGGCGAGGTGCGCGGCGGCGGCCAGTCCGACGGGGCCGGCTCCGATCACCACGGTGGGCAGGGCGGTGGCGGACGCGTTCATGAGGACTCCCCAAGTCTGCTGATTAGATATCCGTCGATGTATTGCGCGGCCAGCATCGCATTTGATTCGACGTCGGTCAACATAGACATCTGTCGAATCAGAGAGGCCGCTGCGAGCATCTCACCGGGGCCTTGATTCGACGTGTGTCAACATAGAGTCATGTCGAACGCGAAGGCCCTGCCGCTGCTGGAGCAGACGGTCGAGCCCTGCTGCCCGCCGCTGACCGAGCGCCCGCTGACCGCCGAGGAAGCGGTCCGCACGGCGGCGATGTTCAAGGCGCTGGGTGACCCGGTGCGACTGCGCCTGTTCTCCGCGGTCGCCTCCCACGAGGGCGGCGAGGCGTGCGTGTGCGACATCTCCGACGTGGGGGTGTCGCAGCCGACGGTCTCGCACCACCTGAAGAAGCTCAAGGACGCCGGCCTCCTCTCCTCCGAGCGGCGCGGGACGTGGGTCTACTACCGCGTCGAGCCCAGCGTGCTGGCCGGCATGGGCCAACTGCTGACCTCTGCCGCGCGCTGACCTCCGCCGCGCCTTGCACCCCGCCGCACCCTGACCTCTGACGCGCCTCGCATCCCGCCGCGCCTTAGCATCCCGCCGCGCCCTGACCCCTGCCGCGCGCCGACCGCCCCTCGCGAAGGAGCCCCGCAGTGCCCGCTCCCGCCGACCCCGCACCGGTGACCGTCGTACCGCTGGAAGCCGCGCACGCCCAGGACGTTCTGGCGATCTACCAGGCGGGCATCGACGAGGGCCACGCCACCTTCGAGACCGCCGCCCCCGCCTGGGACGCCTTCGACGCCGCCAAGCTGCCCGCACACCGCTTCGCCGCCCTCGACGACGCCGGGACGGTCCTGGGCTGGGCCGCGGTGAGCCGGGTCTCCGAGCGGAGCGCGTACGCGGGGGTGGTCGAGCACTCGGTGTACGTCCACCCGCGCGCACGCGGTCGCGGCGTGGCCGCCGTACTGCTGGAGGCGCTGATCGGCTCGACGGAGGCGGCCGGGATCTGGACGGTCCAGGCGGGCATCTTCCCGGAGAACACCGCCAGCCTCGCCGTCCACCGGCGGGCGGGCTTCCGGGTCATCGGCACCCGCGAACGCATCGGCCGCCACCACGGAGTCTGGCGGGACGTGGTACTGGTCGAACGCCGCAGCCCCACCCTGCCCTGAAGGCCGTGCAGGTCATGCCCTCGCGCGGACCGCGGCGAACTTCTTCCGCCAGGCCAGCGACACGTACACCAGCCCGATCAGCACCGGGACCTCGATGAGCGGGCCGACGACGCCGGACAGGGCCTGTCCGGAGGTGACGCCGAAGGTGGCGATCGCGACGGCGATGGCGAGTTCGAAGTTGTTGCCCGCCGCGGTGAACGCCAGGGTGGCGGTGCGGTCGTAGGCCATGCCGAGGCCCTTGCCCAGGAGGAAGGTCCCGAAGAACATCACCGCGAAGTACACCAGCAGCGGCACCGCGATGCGCACGACGTCGAGGGGCTGCGAGGTGATCGTCTTCCCCTGCAGGGCGAAGAGGACGACGATCGTGAAGAGGAGCCCGTAGAGCGCCCACGGACCGATCTTCGGCAGGAACTTCGCCTCGTACCTCTCGCGGCCCAGCTTCTTCTCGCCCAGGCGGCGGGTGAGGAACCCGGCGAGCAGCGGGACACCGAGGAAGATGACGACGTTGAGGGCGATCTTCCACATCGAGATGTCGAGGCTCTCGCCCTCGCCCAGGCCGAGCCAGCCGGGCAGCAGGTCCAGGTAGAGCCAGCCGAGGAGGCCGAAGGCGATGACCTGGAAGACGGAGTTGAGGGCGACCAGGACGGCGGCGGCCTCGCGGTCGCCGCAGGCCAGGTCGTTCCAGATGATGACCATGGCGATGCAGCGGGCGAGCCCGACGATGATCAGGCCGGTGCGGTACTCCGGCAGGTCGGGCAGGAAGATCCACGCGAGGGCGAACATGACGGCCGGGCCGACGATCCAGTTGACGACCAGCGACGAGACCATGAGCTTGCGGTCACCGGTGACCGCGTCCAGCTTGTCGTAACGCACCTTCGCCAGCACCGGATACATCATGATCAGCAGGCCGACGGCGATCGGCAGCGAGATCCCGCCGATCTCGACCTTCGCGAGCGCGTCGTTCAGCCCCGGGATCAGCCTGCCGAGCCCCAGGCCGAGCGCCATGGCCAGCAGGATCCACACGGCGAGGAAGCGGTCGAGGGTGGAGAGCTTCGCGACGACCGAAGCCTCCCCCGCACCCTGCGGCTCCGTGGCCGCGGACGTGGTGGGTTCGGTGCGGCTCACGGGCAGGCCCTCTTGTTCTCGCCGGCCCTGCGGGCGGAGGCGGCCAGCGCGGCGAACCGCTCGGAGAGCCCGTCCAGGACCTCGGGCCTGAGCTTGTAGTAGGTGAACCGGCCACACGGCTCGGTCTCCACCACCCCGGCCTCGCGCAGGACCTTCATGTGGTTGGAGAGGTTGGTCTGCTTGGCGCCGGTCTCCTCGACCAGGTGCGTGGTGCAGAGCGTCTCGCGCGCCAGCAGGGTCACGATCCGCAGGCGGAGCGGATCGCCCAGCACCCGGATCACATCAGGATCGACTGAAGTCAGCATGCGCTGATATTCTCACATCACTCCCCGCTGATACCAGTGGGGGCTGAAGTCACTGGCGGCCGGGTTCGCCGTGCGAGGAGAAGGAACGATCACCATGGCCGACAAGCCGTCCGTCCTGTTCGTCTGCGTCCACAACGCCGGCCGCTCCCAGATGGCCGCCGCCTGGCTGACCCACCTGGCCGGCGACCGCGTCGAGGTCCGCTCCGCCGGCTCCAACCCGGGCAAGGCGGTCAACCCGGCCGCCGTCGCGGCCATGGCCGAGGCAGGCATCGACATCTCCGCCGAGACCCCGAAGATCCTCACCGTCGACGCGGTGAAGGAGTCGGACGTCTGCATCACGATGGGCTGCGGCGACACCTGCCCCGTCTTCCCCGGCAAGCGCTACCTCGACTGGCAGCTCGAAGACCCGGCCGGGCAGGGCGTCGAGGCCGTCCGCCCGATCCGCGACGACATCAAGCGGCTCGTCGAGAACCTGATCGCGGAAATCGCCCCGGAAAAGAGCGCATAAGAGCACTCCGAACGGCCCGGTCAGCGGACCACGTCGAAGACGTTCTTCTGCAGGCCGTTGGCGTACGCCTCGTGCTCGACGAGCTTCAGCTTCTGGGTGTCCTTGTCGGTGGCGCTGAAGAGGCGCTTGCCCGCGCCGAGCAGGAGCGGGAAGACGAGCAGGTGGTAGCGGTCGATCAGGCCGGCGTCGGAGAGCGCCTGGTTGAGGGAGGCGCTGCCGTGCACGATGATCGGGCCGCCCTCGGTCTCCTTCAGCGCGGCAACCTCGTCGAGCGAGCGCAGGATCGTCGTCTCACCCCAGTTCGACACGAGGTCGCTCTCGCCGAGGGTGGTGGAGACGACGTACTTCGGCATCGGCTTGTAGTGGGCGAAGTCCTCCATGTCCGGCCACACCGGACTGAACGCCTCGTAGCTGGCCCGGCCCAGCAGCACCGCGGTGGCTTCCTGCTGCTCCCGGCCCTTGATCTCGAACGCCTCGGGCAGGAACTCCATGTCCTTGAAGGTCCATCCGGAGTTCCGGTAACCGGGCTCGCCGCCCGGACCCTCCATGACGCCGTCGAGCGAGATGAAGGCGGTACTGATCAGAGTGCGCATGCGATGACTCCCCTTGACGGCGGGCACACGAGGGCCCTTGTGTACGATGTCCACATCCCGGGAGTGCGGCGGGCCGCGCCCCCGGTCGATCTTGCAGCAGCCTAAACGCAACAAGTGGACGCTGTCTACATTTGAAGGGAAGTGGAGTGGGTGACGGCCTCGGACGCCGACAGGCCCAAGCGCAGTACCTACCGTCACGGCGACCTGCGCAACGCCCTGATCAAGGCGGGCGTCGAACTCGCCCGCCAGGGCGGTCCGGAGGCGGTGGCCCTGCGCGCCGCCACCCGCCACGCGGGCGTCGTGCCCAACGCCGCCTACCGCCACTTCGCCGACCGCAGCGCTCTCCTGCACGCCGTCTCGCAGGAAGCCATGGCCCGGGTCGCCCGCACCATGGAGGCCGAACAGGCCGCCGTGCCGGACGGCCTGGAGGAGAAGGAAGCGGCCCGGGCCCGGTTCCGCGCGGTCGGCACCGGCTACCTGCGCTTCGCCCAGGAGGAACCGGGTCTGTTCCGCATCGCGTTCCACGTGCCGGGCGACATGACCCATGCCACGGACACCGATGCCACGGGCGACAGCGGGCAGTCACCCTTCGAGCTTCTCGGCACCGCACTCGACGGCCTCGTCGATACGGGCCTCCTGCCCGAAGTCCGCCGCCCAGGAGCCGAGTTCCTCGCCTGGTCCGCCGTCCACGGCCTCGCCGTCCTCGTCATCGACGGCCCCCTGCGCGGACTTCACCCCACCCAGGCCCACGACGCCGGCCAGCTCCTCATCGACATGATCGAACGCGGCATCTGACACCGGCTCGCGCGGCCACCACCCGCGCTCAGACGCCCTCGACACGGACGGCGGGCGGGCGCCGCGATCCCGGTGCCTGGGTCTGCTGAACCACCGACCGAGGGTGGGCGGGCCGCTTGGCGGGACGGCATTGCTCCAGGAGCGCGGGGAACGTACCGACGGCGTTGAGCGCCAGGGCGAGCTCCGCGATGACCGTCGGATCGTCCAGCGGGCCGCGCAGGTACTCCTCCAGCCGGCGGATGCGGTACCGCACCGTGTTCTCGTGGCAGTAGAGGACCTGAGCCGCCTCGGCCGCGGAGCCATGGGCCTTGAGCCAGGCCCTGGCCGTGGCCAGCAGCGTGGTGCGTTCGTCCTCGGGCAGGGACAGCAGCCCGCCGAGCACGCGGTTGACGGCGCGGCGGGTGGTGTCCAGGTTGCTCATCACGAGCTCGGTCAACGGAGTGTCGTCCAGTTGCCGCACCTCGGCCGTCCCCGGGGTCAACGACTCCAGTGCGACCTGGGCGTACCTCAAGGCGCTCTCCGTGTGGTCGAGTTGGTGATAGACGGGGCTCACTCCGACGCGTCCGGTCGCGCAGTCGCGGACAGCGGCGACGACCGTGGCCGGGGGCTGCTTGCGGGCGAGGGAGAGGACGGCGATCTCGTGTCCCGACTGCGCCCGCCAGGCCGATGCGACGTGGAGCGCCCGCAGCCTGGCCTCCAGGCCGGCCAGGGGCGGTTCGGCGGGCACGGCGGCTTCGGCCATCAGCACGACGAAACGGCCCTGGTAGGGGAAACCGAGTGTACGAGCGAGCTCCCAGCCGGTGTCGCTGCCGGTGGCCTGCCCGTCGAGCAGCGCGGCGACGAGGGCCGAGCGCCTGCGGTCGGTCTCGACCATCCGTTCGGCGACGGCTTCCCGGTAGGAGTCGGTGAGCGCCGAGGAGTAGATGTCCGAGAGGGACCAGACCCGGGTCGCCGACACGAGCAGTGCGCGCGTCATGCCCTCCCCGAACTCCTCGGCCTCGGCGAGGAGTTGCTCCCAGAAGTAGGCGAAGCTCAACCGGTAGACCCGGAGGACCTCCGGCAGCGGCGCCCCCTGGAGGGCCCGCTTGCGGCCGGTGGCGTGGGGTGCGGACACGTCCACCGCCGCCGGCCCGGGGTCGGCGAGATGGGTGAGGATGAAGCCGACGCTGCGGCGCAGGGCCTCCTGCAGTTCCTCGGGGCTCACCACCGTGTTCCGGTAGAACTCGATCTCCCTGACGACCAGTTCGGCCATTCCGGCGACGATGCCGTCCAGTCTGGTGTTCAACGCCCTGGCAAGGTCGGCGATGGCGGCGTTCGGGGTTTCCTCGGGCACGGCCAGAGCCTACGGCAGCTCGTGCCGCAGCAGCGGGCAATGCCCGTTTCCCGGAGAGCGGCCGTTGTTCGTCATGCACCGCCCCCGCGCAGGGGGAGCCCGTAACTCTCGCTGCTCCGCCTTGAGGCCGGCAGCTGGACGCCTCCTCCCGTGCTGCTCACGGGGCCGGGCAGCCCGCCGTCGCCGCGGGTCACCGAGCCGATGAGCTCCCGCAGTCGGTCCACGTAGCGCCGCATGTTCTCGTGGGCGACAGGCGTGTCCGGGTAGCGGATGGCCACCTGCAGCCCCTCGTGCAGGCGGGTGAACCACACGCACACCTGATCGCCGTAGGAGACCCGGAGCAGGAGGTACGCCTTGAGTTCCTCCCACTGCCGGGCTCCCGGCAGGTCCCGCGCGTCGACGAACGACACGAGCGAGAAGAGGTCGGGCGACGTCGGGCGGAAATCCGCACCGAGCAGCTTCAGCACGCGGGCGGTCGGCAGGCGCGCCAGCGACTTGTTGGCCCGCAGCGTGGATCGTGCCATCCGGAGCGCGTCGTCGAAGCCGCGGGCCTCTGCCACGGGAAACTCGATCGGTGCGCAGCCGACGTACCACCCCACCGAGTTCGTCCACCGTGACTTCGCGCGGGTGTGGAGCGGGACGACCGTGCGGTAGACGGGTTGGCCGCCCAGGGAGTGGGCGATGAGACCGGTGGCCGCCAGGAGGCCCACCTGGCTCCCGCCGGACGGTCGGCAGTGTGCCGCGAAGCCGGCCGCGTGCGCGTCGTCCACCAGCATCTCGTACAGGAACTTCTGCGCGGGCAGCTTTCCGCCGGGGGTGAGGCCGAGGTCCACGGGGAAGGCCGGCAGCGTGCCGTCGCACCGGGTGATGAACTCCCGCCAGCGTTCCACGATCGGATGCGTGTGATCGACCTCGTCGGCGTCGGCCCGCTCGATCGCGCAGAAGTCGACGTAGCTGCTGCTCGGGGCCTCCTCCTCGGTCCCCGCGATCCCCGCCGCACAGAGTTCGTCGATGTCCGAGGGGATGCGCTGGAGCGAGTACGCGTCGACGTTGCTGTGGTCGAAGGCCATGTACACGCTGGTGGAGTCCTCCCTGACCACCGCGGTGTACAGGAAGCTCGGCCAGCCCAGCGTGTCCGCCGCCACGTCGAAACGCTTCTGCAGGTGCAGTCGCAGTTCCTCGGCCTCGAAGTAGTCGCCCACGACTTCCCGCCGCAGTGCCACGGTGGCGGGTGCGGCCGTGAACCGGTGCAACTCGTCGCCGCCCCAGCGGAATCCGCTGCGCAGCGTCTCGTGCCGGAGCGTCCAGGTCCGCAGCGCGCTCTCCAGGACGTCGAGATCGACGGGGCCCGGAATGTCGAAGGCCACCCCGAGCCAGGCGGGCACGGACAGACCGTCCTCCCGCAGCGACCGTGCCGTCCGGATGTGGGATTCCTGTACGTACGCAGGTGGCCGGGAATCGTCGGGCAGCCTGGTCGCGGCCTCGACCATCGCCGGATCCAGCGTCCACTCCACCAGTCGTCCGGGACGGACCTCGCAGCCGTGAAGGTCGGTAATGCGCATAGGAACTGTCCATTCACAGGCGGGTGATCGGGGGGCCGGGGCGCGAAAGATCCAGCGGGCACCCGACATCAACAACGAGGCCGGTCGCCCCCGGATACGCCCGGATCACCTCGGCACGGTTCTGTTCGGTCGGCCTCGGGCTCGTCGGCCATGGCCTCGGGGGCTTCCGGTCCGGCCCGGAAGCGGTTCTTTCCGGCCGCTTACGGGGCGGGGCACGGTGTTTCGCGGCCCGGCGGGGCGGGAGTCGCGCAGAGTGGTCGGTATGACGACACCCGCAGAGCTTCTTCGTTCCTTCGCCCGCACCCGGGCCTCGCTCGACGGCGAGGAGGTCACGTACTGGTGGTCCGGGGACGTGTACTCCTGGACCCCCGACGAGCCCTACCAGCGCCTCTTCGGCTTCGAGGGACTCAACGTCTCCCGCCTCGTCGAGGACGCCGAGAACGGCCCTGACGCCTACCAACTGCTCACCCGCGAGGCCGCGTTCTACCTGGACCCCGTCACCCGGGAGATCCTGGAGACCTGGCAGGACCTGCCGGTGGTGCACGTCTGGAACGACCCGGCGAACCAGAAGTGGCGCCCCTTCCCGATCCCGACGACCGATCTCGGCGACCAGATCTGCTTCAGCCTGGAGATTCCGCTCTCCTACCCCTCACCGCTGCCGGTGGCCGAGTACCCCGTCCACTCGGCGGGCGACACGTACAGGGCCCTGGAACTCTTCCAGTTCTTCGCCGACCGCGCCGACCTGGCAGGACCCGCGCCCAGCGTCCCGGCGACCATGTCGTGGAGCCGGATGTCCCCGTGGCTCCCGTGGATGGCCCGCGGCCGGCGGCCCGGCGGTCTCACCTATCACTGCCGGGGCCGCAAGCTCGGCTCGTACGCCGAGGTCCCCGAGCGCACCCGCGCCTACATCGCCGGCCGCCACCCGGAGTTCGCCCGCGCCCCGGAGAAGTGGAGCGCGCCGAACGAGACGAGCTGGACGTACTGGCGCAAGCTCCACCCGCCGAAGTAGCCGCCCGCGGTCGCTTGCGCGCGCTCACTCCGCCGGGGTCGCCCTGCCCGGATCCGCTCGGCCCGGATCCGCTCTGCCGGGGGCGTCGCGCCGGTGGTGCGTGCCGGGCGTGTAGCCGTACGCACGCCGGAAGACGTCGATGAAGGCGCTCGCCGACGCCCAGCCGCAGCGGTGTGCGACGGCGGTGACCGGGGTGTCCTCGGCCAGCATCCGCAGGGCGTGGAAGAGGCGGAGCTGGGTGCGCCACTGGGGGAACGTCATGCCGAGTTCACCACGGAAGAGCCTGCTGAGGGTGCGCTCGCCGGTGTGGGTGCGGGCGCCGAGCTCGGCGAGGGTGCCGGGGTCCGCCGGATCCGCGTGCAGGAGGTCGCAGACGGCGCGCAGGCGGGGGTCGGCGGGGGCGGGGAGGTGCACGGGGCGCTGGGGCGAGGCACGGAGCTGGTCGAGGAGTACGGCGCGCAGCCGGAGGACGTCGGGGGCGAGCTCCCGGCCGTGCCGGGGCGTGCGCGTGTACTCCAGGATCAGTTCGCGCAGCAGGGGGCTGACGGTCAGGACGGTGGGCGCGGTCAGCCCGAGGGGGTTCTCGTCCGCCGGCAGGCCGAGGGTGTGCATGTCGAGGTGGCCGTGGGCGCGGTGGGAGTGGACCGTACCGGCCGGTACCCACAGGGCCCGGGTGCCGGGGGCGAACCACGTACCGGCGTCGGTGGTGACGGCCAGGAAACCGGAGCCCGCGTAGACGATCTGGTGGTCGTCGTGCCGGTGCGGATCGACGCGCTCGCCCGAGGCGAGGGGGCGGGTGTGGGTGGGGGCGACGGGCATGTGGTCGGCGGGCAGGACGGGGTCCGGTGGTCGGCGGGTTTTCGGCATTGCCTGGCATTTTATCGGAAGCGCGACAGCGGGGGCGTGGCAGAGGATCGAGAAGTGTCCACGAAAACTACTGACAGTCCGTCAACTCCCGTACTCCACAAGCATTCCCGTGCCCCTCTCACCCTCCTCGCCCTCAGCCACGCCTGCGTCGACGTCTACCAGGGCGCGGTGGCCGCGCTCGTACCCTTCTTCATCGCCGAACACGCCTATACGTACGCCGCGGCCTCCGGCATCGTGCTCGCCGCGTCGCTGCTGTCGTCCGTCGCGCAGCCGTTGTTCGGGGCGCTGACCGACAAGTGGGCGTTGCCGTGGCTGCTGCCGGTGAGCACCCTGGTCGGTGGCGTGGGAGTGGCGCTCAGCGGGGCCGGCGGCATCGGCGGTTCGTACCCTTTGACGCTCGCCGTGATCGCGCTCTCCGGCGTGGGGGTGGCCGCGTACCATCCGGAGTCCGCGCGGATCGCCCGCCTCGCGAGCCGGGGCAGTCACACCGCGATGGGCTGGTTCTCGCTCGGCGGCAACCTCGGTTTCGCGACCGCCCCGCTGCTGGTGTCCGCCGTCGTCGCGACGGGCGGGCTGCGCGCCTCGCCGCTGCTGGTGGTTCCGGCGCTGGCGGGTGCCGCGCTGTGCGTGGTGGCGGTGCGTGCGCTCCGCACCCCTGCCGGTGACGGCACACGCAGGTCGGCGGCGACCGTCGGCGAGGACGACTGGCCCGCGTTCCTGCGGATGTCCGCGGCCGTGATCTGCCGGTCGGTGGTCTTCGTCGGGCTGAGCAGCTTCATCGCGCTGTACGCCCGCGAGCGCGTCGGCAGTGGCGGAAGTGGCGGTGAACTCGTCGGTACGGCGGCCCTGTTCACCCTCTACCTGGGCGGCGCGTTCGGCACCGTCGTCGGGGGCAGGCTGGCCACCCGGTACGGGCGGGTGAAGGTCGTGCTGTGGTCGTACGCGCTGACCGTGCCCGCGGTCGCCGGCACGGTCCTGGTCCCGGGCCCGCTGCTGTTCGTCTTCGTGGCGCTGACCTCGGCGGGGCTGTACGTGCCGTTCTCGCTGCACGTCACGCTCGGCCAGGACTACCTGCCGCGCCGGGTCGGCACCGCGAGCGGGGTCACTCTGGGGCTGACGGTGAGCGTGGGCGGCCTCGCGAGCCCGCTGATCGGGACGGTGGCCGACGCGGTGTCGCTCCAGGCCGCGCTGGCGCCGCTGATCGCGCTGCCCGGGGTGGGCTGGCTGCTGATGCGCAAGCTGTACGAGCCGAGGGGGTAGGGCCTGTCCGGGCGACGGCCCCGGGTGACCGGCACCCGGAGCCCGCCTCGTACCGGTGGGTCCGGCCCGGCCTGGTCTAGCTGGGCGCTTCCGCGCCCTTGCGGGCGTAGAACCACCAGGTCACGAGGACACAGCTCGTGTAGAAGCCGACGAAGCCCCACATCGCGCTGGTCACCGCGACCGATCCGAAGAGGGCCGGGATGAAGAAGAAGCCGTACGCGGCGACGCCCGCCGTGAAGCCGGTGACCGCGCCGGACTCCATCTCGGCCTGCTTCAGCGCCTGGTCGTAGGCGGGGGTGCCCTCGGTGAGGCCCTTGAGGTGGGTGGTGCGGAAGATGATCGGGATCTGGCAGAAGGTCGAGCCGTTGCCGATGCCGGAGAACAGGAAGGCGAAGAGGAAGCAGACGAGGAAGCCCCAGAAGGAACCGTGGTCGCCGCCGGACGGCAGGAAGTTGATGACTCCGACAAGGGAGATTCCCATGCCGACGAAGGACAGGACGGTGACGCGGGCGCCGCCGAGCTTGTCCGCGATCCAGCCGCCCGCCCAGCGTGCGAGCGCACCGATGGCCGGGCCCGTCCAGGCGTACGTGGCTGCCGAGTACGCCGCATCGATGGGGGTGAAGGTGGTCTTGATGAGCAGCGGCAGGGCGGCGGCGAAGCCGATGAAGGAGCCGAAGGTGCCGACGTACAGCCAGGTCATCACCCAGTTGTGCTTGCGCTTGAAGATGACCTTCTGGCGGGAGAAGGGGGTGGAGGCGACCTTGAGGTTGTTCTGCCCGAACCAGGCGACGGCGGCCAGGGCCACCAGGACGGGCACCCACAGGAACGCGGCGTTCTGGAGGTGGACGGGGGTGCCGTCCGCCTTGTACTGGGCGGTGCCGATGGCGATCGTCGACCAGGTGATCACGAGGGGGGTGAGCAGTTGGACGGCGGAGACGCCGAGGTTGCCGAGGCCGCCGTTGATGCCGGTGGCGTTGCCCTTCTCGCTCTTGGGGAAGAAGAAGCCGATGTTGGCGAGCGAGGAGGAGAAGTTCGCGCCGCCGATGCCGCAGAGCGCGGCGATGGTGATCAGGACCGTGTACGGGGTGGCCGGGTCCTGGATGGCGATGCCGAGCCAGACCAGCGGGACCACCAGGAGCACCGTCGACAGGGCGGTGAAGGTGCGCTGGCCGACCATCGGACCGAGGAAGGTGTACAGGATGCGGGCGGTGCCGCCGGTGATGCCGGGGATGGCCGTGAGCCAGAACAACTGGCTCTGGCTGAGCCCGAATCCGACGTCGGTGAGGTTGGTCGCGGTGATCGACCAGACCTGCCAGACCACGAACGCGACGAGGAGCGCGGGGACCGCGATCCACAGGTTGCGACGGGCCACCTTGCGGCCGGTGGAGCGCCAGAAGGCGGGGTCCTCGGGCCGCCAGTCGGTGATGGTGCGGCCGGGTCTGTACTGCGCCGGGTCGGCGGCCACTGCCGCGTCGTCACCGGCCCGGGGTGCCTGTGCGAGGGAACTCATGACCGCTTCCTGTGCGTCCGGCGGGTACGAGGGCCCGCGAAGGTCAACTCGTGTACGGGTAGGGAGACTTCGGGGCCGTCAAGGCACTCGCCGGGTAAGCAGGCCGAAGACCTGTTCGTGCATCGGGGAAGCGACGACGGGGCAGCCGTCGACCGTGCCCGTGCTTCCGTCGGCGAGGACGTCGCCGCCGGAGAGGGAGTCGCGGTTGCCGACCGCGCGCACCTCGCCCGACGCGTCCCGGAAGAGGGTGGCCCCGCCCTCCGCGCCGGAAAGGAACGCTACTCGGCGCCTTCCTGACTCCACATCGATTGCCTCACCGGTGAATCGACCGAACCGGCTCTGCATCCCGTGGCCGATCCCCGCCCGGGTGTGCGGCAGGGGGGTGTGTGGCAGGGGGTGTGCGGCAGGGGGCGTGCGTCATGGGCGAATCTCCGCTCCGTCACCACCGCCCGGTACCGTGCCGGGCAATTCCGACGCCAGACCTATTCCGCCAATCTCGTCAAGATTCATCACTGTGAGTGATGACACGAACACGCTTTTCCTGCTTTTCTTGTTCGCATGAACACTCAGCGCAAGCTTCTCGTCCGTGCGGCCCTGGTCGCCGCCCTCACCTTCGCCGCTCCTCTCGCCGCCGCGCCCGCCGGCGCCGCGCCCGCTCCGGCCGCCACCGCCACCGCCTCCGCCACCACCACCGCCTCCACTGCCGTACCGGGCGAGACCCGGGCGCCCGCCATCGAGGTCAACCACTTCTTCAAGAGCTACCGCAAGGCGGTCCTCGGCACCGGATCCCGCACCCCCGAAGAGGTCCGCAAGGCGCATCTCACCGCCGAACTGGACGCCCGCCTCACCAAGTGGGCCGAGCAGAACCACGCCGACCCGGTGATGCGCGCACAGAACGTCCCCAAGGACTGGAAGGTGCGCAACCACGCCACGACGGCCACCACCGCCACGGTGATCGTGACCGAGATCTGGGGCGGCAGCCCGGACACGGAGGTCTGGTACACGGTCCGCCGCTCCGACCTGAAGATCACCAACCTGACGGATCCGCCGACGGGACAGTGAACAGCGGTCGACCGCCGCATCCTGCGACCACTTCACTCCTCATTCTTCCCTATGGTCGCTCCACTCAAGGCGCGATAGGGTAGTTCTCTGTAGCTGGTGGGAAGCAAAGGTGGGGGATCCGTGGCGCAGCAGTTCTACTCGGTGGATCAGGTGGCGGGCCTGCTCGATCTGCATGTCAAGACGGTCCGGGCGTACGTCCGCGAGGGCCGGCTCAGGGCGACGCGGATCGGCAAGCAGTACCGGATCGCACGCGAGGACCTGGAGGCGTTCACCGGCGGGCCCGTCGCACCCGCCGCCCCCGCTCCCGTGCGCCGCGCACGGCACGTCGAGGCGTCCAGCATCGTGCAGATCGACGCGATCGGGCCCGACGAGGTGTCCCGGCTGAGCAATGCGCTCATGGCCACCGTCGGCGGCCGGCACGGGAGTCGGGGCGAGGGGCCGTACGAGGACCGGGTGCGGGTGGAGACCGTCTACGACGAGGGACGGGCCTCCCTCAAGGTCATCGTGCTGGGCGGCCCGGCCGTCACCGCGGACCTGCTGAAGATCATCGAAGCCCTCGCCTCGGATGCGGCCCCAGCGGCCGGGGCGGCCGGGGCGGCCGGGACAGTCGAATCCGCCGGGACCGCCGAAGTGCCGGAAGGGGTCCCGCCCCATGCCTGACGGAGGACAACACCGCCCCGCCCCCGACACCACCACGACGATGGCCCAACTGCCTCCCGGCCGTGTGACGTTGTCCGACCGGCGTACGCAGCGCGCCTGGCCGGTCGAGGTGGCGCCGTACCGACTCGCCGCGCACTCCGTCACTCAGGCCGAGTACGCACGGCTCACCGGGGAGCGGCCCAGCAGCGCCCCGCCGCGCGACCGGCTGCCCGTGGAGGGGGTCTCGTGGTGGGACGCGGTCCGCTTCTGCAATGCGCTGTCCTCCTCCGAGGGACTGCCGGCCGCGTACCGGATCAGTGCCGAAAGCGTCGAGTGGGACAGGTCCGCCGACGGATACCGGCTGCCGACCGAGGCCGAGTGGGAGTACGCCTGCCGTGCCGGTACGGACGGCCCGCGGTACGGGCCGCTCGACGAGATCGCCTGGCACCGGGGCAACTCGGACGGGCTCCCGCACGAGGTGGGCGGCCTGCGGCCCAACTCCTGGGGCCTGCACGACCTGCTCGGCAATGTGTGGGAGTGGTGCTGGGACATGTACGACGCCGAGGTCTACGGCACGTACCGGGTGCTGCGCGGCGGCGGCTGGTTCGACGAGCGGTGGAGCTGCCGGGCCTCGGTGCGGCGCCGCAGCCACCCCACCCTGCTCCTCGACGACGTGGGATTCCGCGTCGCACGCGGCGCCCCGTAGACGCAGGGTGGGAGCGTGGACGACATCAGCAGCCGCGCCGACATCGACGCCCTGCTGCGCACCGCCCCGTACCGCCGCAACGCCCTCGCACCGCACCAACGCCTGCACCGGACAGGTCCGTCGACCGCCGAGCACTTCGGACGCCGGCTCCCGCGGTGGCGGGCCGCCGTCGACGGGACGTACGCGGGGCCGGTCGCCGACCGCGCCAAGGCACAGGGCGAACGCGTGGCCCGGGTGATGCCGAAGAGGCTGGACGACGACGGGACCACGGCAATGGGCGACGCGGGGGATGCGGGTGCTGCGGGCGACGGAGGCGATGCGGGTGCTGCGGGCGAGGCCTTCGGCACCGGCTTCGTACCGCTGGCGGCTGTCGAGTTGCGCTCGCGGCCGGAGCCGCCCCGGCCCGCGCCGGAACGGTCCGGACCGGGACCCTCGCCGATCTGGCCCCGCATCCGCAGATCGGATTCGAAAACCCTTTCCCACCAGGGCATTTCAAAGCTACGCTCAGCCGTCGTGACCACCGTAAAAGAGCACTTCAGCGTCTATCACTTCTCCCAGACCAACCCCGAAGGCCCGGGCAGCGACAACGTACCGGCCCTCCTGCGGCGGGTCGCCGACAGCATCGACGACCTCGGAGTGGTGGAGATCCAGGACGTGGTCGTGTTCTCGGAGTTCGCCGACGACGGCGAGATCCAGTTCTCGGCGACGGTCTACTACCACCTGCCCGAGGACCCGGAGGACTGAGCCCGCCGCGGTGACTCCCCCGGCGTCTCGGCGTCTCAGCGCCCGATCGTGAACCGGGTGCGGTGGTGCTTGGGGTGCTCCGCCTCGTCGAGCACGGCGATCGCGAAGTCCTCCATGGATATGCCGGAGTTGCCGTCGGCGTCGACGAGCAGTTCGTCGGCGCCGAGCCGGTACGTCCCGGTGCGCACGCCGGGTTCGAAGACGGCGGCCGGGCTCAGGTAGGCCCAGTCGACGGCGGGCCCGGCGGCGCGGCACACGGCGAGCTGCTCGTCGCAGGCGAGGGCGATGGGGCGCCAGGAGGGCGGGAAGTCCGGTCCTTCGACGACGGTGAGATCACTGCCGGGAAGGCGGAGGCTGCCCGCGCCGCCGAGCAGGAGGAGTCGTACGCCGGTACGGGAGAGACCCGCGAACAGGGCTCTTGCGGTGTCCGCGAGCTGCACCTCCTGGCCGGGAACCGGGCGGGTCGCACTGATCAACAGGTCTTGTCCTGCACTCAGTTCGGCCACGCTGTCGGGGTCGAGGGCATTGCCGGTCCGGTGCCGGGCGGCGGGGTGCAGGGCGCCGAAGCGGGCCGGCTCGCGGGTGACCGCGGTGACGTCGTGGCCCCGGTCGAGGGCCTCGGTGACGATACGGCTTCCGGCGGCGCCGGTGGCTCCGAAGACGGTGATGCGCATGAGGACTCGTCGCTCCTGTGTGGGTGGGGTGGGTTGACGTCACTTCGCGGAAGCGGGAGTGCGTATCTGCGGTTCGGGGGATTCGGATGCTTCGAGTGATTCGGGTGCTTCGGACGCTTCGGGTGATTCGGGTGCGAGGGGGCCGGTGGCCTTGCGGCGCGGGCGCAGTTGCGCGAGTGCGACTGCCGCCAGGGCGAGCAGTGCGCCCAGCAGTTGGAGTGCGGTGAGCTGCTGGCCGAGGACGATCCAGCCGAGGAGGGTGGCGACCAGCGGGCTGAGCAGGCCGAGGAAGGTGACCTCGGTCGGGGAGAGCGCCTTGATGCCGCGGAACCACAGGGCGTACGAGAGGGCGGCGCCGATCAGCGTCAGGTAGCCGAACCCGATGAGGTTCTCCCCGGTGAGGGAGGACGGCGGCGGGCCCTCCACGAACAGCGCGACGGGCACCAACAGCAGTCCGCCCGCGACGAGTTGCCATCCGGTGGTGGCGAGCAGCGGCGCCGGGGAGGTCCAGCGCTTGCTGAGGACGACGCCGGTCGCCATGACGACCGCACCGCCGAGCGCGGCACCCACACCGAGGGCATCCAGCCGGGCATCGGCACGCAGGACGAGCAGGGCGACTCCGGTGATGCCGATCACCGCCGCGAGCAGCGTACGCAGCGCGAGGCGCTGACCGAGCAGCACGGCGGACAGACCCGCCACCAGCAGAGGCTGTACGGCACCGACGGTGGCGGCCACTCCGCCCGGGAGCCGGTAGGCGGCGATGAAGAGGAGCGCGAGGAAGATTCCTATGTTGAGCGCGCCGAGGACGAGGGACTTCCACCACCAACTCCCCTGCGGCAGGCGCCTCGTGAGGAGCAGCAGCAGGATCCCCGCCGGAAGTGCGCGCAGGACGGCGGCGAGCAACGGGCGGTCGGGAGGCAGGAGTTCGGTGGTGACGAGGTAGGTGGAGCCCCAGACGGCCGGGGCGGAGGCAGTGAGCAGCACAAGGCCGGTTCGATTCCTTAGCACTAAGACAACATATCTCATCGCTAAGAGACCGGCTAGGGTGAATCCCATGACGGATGCAGCAGCGGGCAGGAAAGCCGGAACGAATACGGACACGGGCGCGAGCGCGGGTCCCGGCACGGGCACAGGCGCTGATCACGGCACGGGCACAGGCGCGGATCACGTGGACCTTGTGCTGGAGCAGTGGCACGAGCAGCGCCCCGACCTGGACGTGTCACCGATGGCGGTGATCGGGAGGCTGAAGCGGCTGGCCCTGCTGATGGAACCGGCGATGAAGCGCACCTTCGCCTCGCACGGCCTGGACGCGGCCTCCTTCGACGTCCTGGCGACCCTGCGCCGCAACGGCCCGGACCGCCACCTCACCCCCGCCGAGCTGATGCGCTCGGCCATGGTCACCTCCGGCGCGGTCACCCAGCGCCTGGACCGCCTCCAGGAGCGCGGCCTGGTCACCCGCAGGCCGAGCCCCACCGACGGCCGGGTGGTCCAAGTCGCCCTCACGGAAGAGGGGTTGGCACTGATCGACGGGGCGCTGCCGGACCATCTGGCCACCGAGGTGGGACTGCTGTCGGCGCTCTCCCCCGCCGAACTGGCCCAGCTGGCGGACTCACTGAAGGCACTGCTGCTGGGCCTGGGGGACGGCCGGTGACCACCCGCGCGGGCATCTGGACCACCCGCGCGGGCACCTGAAGGTCAGGCCGCGCGCGGGTTGGGCTTGAGCACTGCGAACGGGGCGCCGAAGGGGTCGGTGAGCAGGGCCATCCGGCCGACTTCCGGGATGTCCGTGGCGGGGAAGCCGACCGAGCCGCCGTTCTCCTGCACCCTGGCGACCAGCGCATCGGTGTCGGAGACGCTGAAGTAGGCGATCCAGCGCGTCTCCTCACCCTCCGGGGCCGGGGCGATCCCGCCGAAGGAGGCGTCCTCCTGGTCACCCTCGGCGGTGGAGAGCACGGTGTACGCCATGCCGGGCATGTCCATCTGCTGCCCGCGCCAGCCGAACAGGCCGCGGTAGAAGGACAGCGCGGCCTGGGAGTCGGGGGTGTGCAGCTCGGCCCAGAGCAGCGTGTTGTCCTCCGACGTCACCTCCAGGCCGATGGTCCGTGCGGGCTGCCAGACGGCGAACTCGGCGCCTGCCGGGTCGGTGAGACACGCCATCCGGCCCGCGTCCATGACGTCGAAGGGCGCGGCCCTGACGGTCCCGCCGGCCTGTTCCACCGCCTTGGCGGTGGCGTCCGCGTCCGGTGTCTTGAAGTACAGGGTCCAGGCCGGGCTCGCCCCCTCCTCGGTGAGGGGTCCCACGGCGGCGACCGTACGGCCGTCCTTCTGGAAGAAGCCGTACCCGCCCGCTTCCGGGCCCGCCGACTGGAAGTCCCAGCCGAAGACGGCGCCGTAGAACGAGGCCGACGCGGCGGTGTCGGGGCTGCCGAGGTCGAGCCAGTTGGGCGCGCCGGTGACGAAGTCGGTGGTGAGCATCGCGATGCCCTGCCTTTCTCCGCTGTGCATGGCTGCTGCATGACTGCTGATGACTACCGAATGTCCTCTTACGGATCGTATCGGCGATGCCCTGGACATTCAGGTCGAATCGGGGAGCCCGGAGGCGCCGGAAGAGTCGGCGAGCGCGGCTCGCAGGAGCTCACCCGTCACGGCGGCCTCCTCGTCACCGAGGGCCAGCACGCCGTTCTCGGTCATCAGCGCGTGGAACTGCTGCTGCCGGTACGGGGTGCCTGCGGGGAGGCCCGCGACGTGCCAGTGGAGGTGCGCGTTCCCCTGCTGGCTCCCGAGGGAGAGCAGGTAGGTGCGTTCGGGAGCCAGTACCGCCTCCACCGCCAGGGCCACCTTGCGGACCACCGCCATGAGCCGCAGGTAGGCGGCCTCGTCCAGATCCCGTACCGCGTGCTCGATGTGCGCCTTCGGGGCCACGAGCACCTTCCCCGGCACCGTCGGATACCGGTCGAGGAAGGCGATGTGCTGGTCGTCCTCGTACACGGTGACGTGCGCGGCCCCCGGTGCGCCTGCCACGAATTCGCACACGAAGCACGGGCCGTTGCGCACCCTGGCCTCGTACGCGGCCAGGTCGTGGGGCTGGTGGTAGGGCCGGTGGGGCCGCTCCGGTGTCATGCCACGAATTTAGGGGCGGTCCCGGCGGGGAGCGAGGGGTGACGGGGGTCACGGGCGGGCGGCCTCACAGTTCCGGGGGCTGTGTCGTCCACCGGGTGGATGCGGCGCTCGTGCCGCGCCGCAGCCGGCCCGAAGTAGCAGACCCGCAGAGGAGAAACCGTGGAAACCCTGACCGTACGACGTGTCATCGCCGCGCCGATCGCCGAGGTGTTCGACTGGTGCGCCACGACCACCAACTACACCCGGTCCCCGTGGATCCTCCGGGCACGGCTGGCACGGCCGGGCGCGGGTGCACCGTACGGAGTGGGCGCCGTCCGCCTCCACACCTGGTCGATCGGCTGGTTCCGCGAACGGATCACCGCCTACCAAGCTCCGTACACCTTCGACTACACCGTGGAACGCAGCTTCCCGCCGGCCAGGCACGAGCTCGGCCGCATGACCTTCACCGAGGTCGAAGGGGGCACCGAAGTCACCTGGACGACCACCTTCCAGGTCCGCTTCCCCTTCGGTGCGGCCCTCACCCGTGCGGTCGGCAAACCCGTCGTCGGCCACGCTTTCGGCAAGATCCTCGAAGCCGCCGACGCGGCCCTCGCCCCGGGCCGCTCCGGCAGTCGGCCCGAGGTGTGAGGGGCGGTGCCCGGTGGGCGCCTCCTCAGTGCAGTTGGCCGGCCTGGTAGTCGCCTGCGGGCTGCTGGGTAATGACGTTCCCGCGGTTGAAGGCGTTGATGACGGCGATCTGGGTCACCAGGGCGGCGAGCTGGTCCTCGTCGTAGTACTTGGCGGCGTCGGCCCACGCCTCGTCCGTGACACCGCCGGCCGCGTCCGCGATGCGGGTGCCCTGCTCGGTCAGCTCCAGCGCGGCGCGCTCGGCGTCGGTGAAGACCTTGGCCTCGCGCCAGGCCGCGACCAGGTGGAGGCGCACCGCGGTCTCCCCGGCCGCGGTGGCGTCCTTGGTGTGCATGTCGATGCATCCGGCGCAGCCGTTGATCTGACTGGCGCGGAGCATCACCAGTTCGCGCGTCGCGGCGGGCAGCGTCGACTCCCCGAGGGCCTTGCTCGCCGCGATGAGGTGCTTGATGGCCTTGGCCGCCGCCGGGCTTGCCATGACGTCGAGTCGCGCTTCCATGGTGAACTCCCCTGCTCGTTGCTGCCGGCCGGGTTGCCGGCTGCACACCCTTGGACGGAACGGGCCCCGGGCGCTGTGACATGACCGGATGTGACCTGCGTCTCCCTCCCGTTCCCCCGCAGGCGCAGAGCGGCGTCCTGTCCGGCGGACCAGACACCGCCGCCGGGGCCGGGTGGCAGGAAAGTCGACTGGCATACGTAAATCGAACAGACGTACGCTTCCGGTATGTCTTCCCACTCCGCCTCCTTCCCCGAGGACCTCCTCGCCCTCCAACAGCAGCTCCACCAGGCACAGGCCGACTTCCACGCCCTCGCCACCGCTCCCCCCTGGGGTGCCGAGTCCGCGCCCGTGTTCACCGAGGAGGAGGTGGATCAGGTCGAGGAGCTGTGGGAGCGGATACGCGAGCTGACCATGGAGGTCAACGAGCATCCGTACTGGACGGCGGCGGGCGACGGCCGGGTGAACCATGCCCGGCGGGGACTGCGGGTCGTACGGGGCGAAAGTGACGGCGACCGGGGGGCGGGGGCCGCCTAGGGCTGTTCGCCGTCCGGTTCAGGGGTACACGGACAGGAGGGAAGGCGGAGAACGGAAACCGCACAGACCGGAGGAGAGGGCAGGCGCATGTCGATGCGTGCGGTGGGCTGGGCCAGGACGTTTCCGATGTCCGGGGGCGTACGGGAAGGCAGAAGGTGGACCGAGGCGCATCTGGCGCAGCTGCCCTGGTACGAGAGCAGTCCCGAGACCGTGGACGCCGTCGTGCTCGCCGTGTCCGAGCTGCTCACCAATGCCCATCTGCATGCGCGCAGCGATGCCCAGCTCGTGCTGACCTGGGACAGCCGGTGTGTGCACATCTCCGTTCACGACGATGCAGGGGCCGTCCCGCCGGCTCGGCGCGCCGACTCCACGGGAGCCACCTCGGGGCGGGGCATCGCCATCGTCGACGCGCTCGCCGACAGCTGGGAAAGTCACGACCAGCAGCACGGGAAGGCCGTCAGCGCCTGCTTCACCCCTGACCGCGGGAGCCCCCGGGCGTAGCCGCACCGTCCCCGGGCGCGGCCGCACCGCCTCCCGGCGCAGCCGTGCCGCCCTCGCGTCGTACCGGTCCGACCCGGAGCCCGTACCGGGCCCACAGGGCGCGCTGCACGAGGAGTGTCAGGGTGCCCGCGATGAGCATTCCGGCGAGGTTCACGCCGAGTTGGATCAGCGAGGCGGTCACCTCGTTCCAGTGGCCGAGCGGGACGGCCACCGCGAGGTTCCCGGCGGCGGGCACGGTGGTCACGGAGATGAAGACGCCGACCAGGGAGGAGGACTTGCCCGCGGTCATCGACAGGATGCCCGCGACTCCGGCCAGCAGCGCCACGACGAAGGACCACCGGTCGGGGTGGATGATGAAGTCGGTCAGCGGCCGGCCGTCGAGCATGGCCGGTTCGATCCAGCCCAGCAGACGGCCCGCCGTCGCACACGCCATGGTGATCAGTACGGCGACGGTGAAGCCGACGACGAGGGTACGGGCGGCGGTGCCGATCAGGCCCGCCCTGCGGCTCATCACCCCGAAGCAGATCGCCGCCACCGGCCCGAACTCCGGCCCCAGCACCATCGCACCGACTATCAGGATGGGCTGGTCAAGCAGCGCACCGATTGCCGCGATCTGCGTGGCCAACGCAAGGAAGGCGAGGAACGCCCAGGTCAGGCGGGTCTCCGCAGACGTACGCGCGACCAGCTCGTCCCACACCACGGCGTCGTCCGGATCGCCCGGAGCGTCCTCCTCCGCCTTCTCGGCGGCCGAGGAGATGGACAGGTCGAGCTGCTCGACGGTGATGCCGCCGGTGTCCTTCAGGCCGAGGCCGCGCAGTGCGTCGAGGACACCGTTGGCCGCTTCCCTGGCCACGTCGAACTCGACGAGGTCACCTGCCGGGGCCTGCGCGGCGCCGGGAATCTTGAGGACGTTGACGACGGCAGGGCAGTCGATCGCGATCCGCAGCACCTCGTCCGTACGGTCGGCAGGGCTGATCACTCGTACATGCAACATGACGGGCATTGTGCCCGGCCTCGGCCGACAGGTCGCGCAGCAGGAGCGCTACGGACGGCACGGGCCGCTCCACGATCGGCGAGCGTCCGGTCCGTGCACGCCCGGTCATACTGTCCGGATGGACACCGCCGCTGCTTCCGAGGCCCGCCGCTGGCTCGCCGAGGACGGCATCACGCAGGTCGGACCCGACGGGTGGACCGACGGCGAGACCCCTGAGGGGCGGCTCGACTCCGGTCAAGTGGCCCATGGGCAGGCCGGGTTGGTGTTCACCGATGAACGGCTGGACGTGGCAGGGCAGATCCGTCTCGCGTTCGGACTGCTCGATGTGCTCGACCAGTACTGGGTGACGTGCGAGATCCGGTTCGCCGACCGGGGCGCCGGCGGTCCCCTGCCGGCCGAGGTCCTCTGGGACTGCTACCGGCAGCGGCTGGAGGCACCCCGGGTGTCCGAGGCCGTCACGTACTCGCTGTGGGTCGACTGGTTCGAGGACGGGAAGACGTCGGCCACCGCGTTCACGGAGGTGCTCGGCCGCGATGCCGGGCGGTTGGCCGCGGACGCGCCGGAGACACTGCTCCGCCGCGCCGGGCGCGTACTGGAGTGCTCAGGTCCGGTTCCCTGGGAGGCGAAGCTGCCGGCCTTCCGGGCCGCGGCACGGGTCCCCGCCCTCCACCTCGCCCTCTTCAAGGGCTTGCTGACCGGCTACCACGACGTCTACGGAAAGCTGCTGCCCGACGCCGCGCTCGCGCTCCTCGGCGAACTGGAGCTCCCGGCCGGCACCGAGCACGCCGCGGAACTGCGTGCCGTACTGGCCGCCGGGCACGCCCACCACCACCGCAGTCCGGGGGCGTGGGGCGAGGCGGTTCGGGCGCTCGGTCGCCCGTCGTAGTACGTCCTCCCTGTCCCCCTGCGGGACGGGCCCGTCGCCCCTGCCGGACGTATCACCCCTGCCTCACCTGCGGAATCCGGTTGTCAGTCCGCTCCTCCGCTGACAGGCTCCCGATCATGTCTGCACCCTCGTCCTCCTCGCCCTCGCCCTCGTCCTCCTCCTCGCCTTCCTCCTCCTCCGGCTCCTCCTTCACTTTCTCCGCCCCCGACGGGACCCGGCTCGCCTACCGCATCACCGGATCCGACACAGGCGTGGGCGCGGGCACGGCCCCCGTCGTCTGCCTCCCCGGCGGCCCGCTGCAGGACCCCCGGTACCTGGGTGATCTCGGAGGGCTGGCCCGGCACCGTCGGCTGCTCTTCCTCGATCTGCGCGGAACCGGGCGTTCCGAGATTCCGGCGGACTCGTCCTCGTACCGTTGCGACCGTCTCGTGGACGACGTCGAGGCGCTGCGCGTGCATCTCGGGCTCGACCGGATCGACCTGCTCGCGCACTGCGCGGGCGCGAATCTCGCGGCGCTGTACCTGGCCCGGTATCCGCAACACGTCGGACGGCTCGCGCTGATCACCCCGAGCACCGCGGCCGTGGGCATCCCGATCACGTCCGAGATGCGGCTCGCGGACGCGCGGCTCCGCAAGGACGAGCCGTGGTTCCCGGCGGCGTACGCCGCGCTGGAGTCCCTCAACTCGGGTGCGCCGAAGCCCGGTGACGTGGAGGCGATCGCTCCGTTCTTCTGGGGGCGCTGGGACGCGGCGGCCCGGGAGCAGCACGCGGCGACGAGCACACCGGCCGACCCGGGGGCCGCGCGGCTCTACGGTTCCGAGGGTGCGTACGACCCGGAGGCCACGCGCGCGGCGCTGGCGGAGCGCGCGGCGCCCGTGTTCCTGCTGGCCGGGGAGGTCGACCTGAACAGCCCGCCGCAGTCGACGGCGGAGTTCGCGGCCCTGTTCCCCGATGCCGTACTCGTCGTACAGCCGGGGGCGGGGCATTCGCCGTGGATCGACGATCCAGAGGCATTCGTGACGGCGACGGCGGGATTCCTGGGGACCGTTGAGGGCTGAGTCCTGAGCGCTGAATCCTGAGTCCTGAGCGCTGAGCCCTGAGCGTTGAGCCCTCCGAGCCCGCCGCGTCTCATCCGGTGCCGACGGCAGCGGCCGGTTTCCAGCCCCGGTCGCTGCTCCACGGAGTTGGCGCTGATTCCGTCGCCGCGCCTGTGCGAGCCGCCCTCGGGGGCTAACTCGTCCAAGACGAAGCCGAGTTCGGTGATTCACCCTCGGCCGCCACCGCGTGCACCGTACGGGCTTCATCGCGCGCTCCGCCTTCGCACTCCGCCTTCGTGCTTCGTGCTTCGTGCTTCGTGCTTCGTACGCCCGCCTCAGGCGTGGTCGTACACCGTCGTGGCCACGCCCCGCGCGCTCAGGGACCGGGTGATGAGCGGCTCGATGCGTTCCCACCTGCCGCCCGCGAGCCCGCAGCCGATGCGTGGCATGTGGACCGATGCCTGGTGGGTGAGGGCATGTGCGGCGACTGCTTCCAGGCTGCGTCCGACCGCGTCGTAGCGGATGGGCGGGCCGCCGCTGCCGGTCCGGATGCCGCGCTGGGCAACCATGTTGGCGACCCAGATGTCGGCCCTGACCTGTACCAACTGCACCGCTCCCAGGCCGAAGTCGTTGCCGGCGCGCTCGCGGTGCCAGCGGCGGTACTCCTTCTCCGGTCCTGGCCAGCGGCGCGAGAGCGCCACGACGAAGCCCTTGCCCCAGCCGCCGAGGTCGTTGCAGAGGTGCGCGATGATTTTCGGGCCCTTGGCCCGGGGGTCGGTGGCGTCGCCCGGGATGATCTTCAATGGCTCCATGGACGCATGATGGCCCGGCTGTTGGGCGGCGGTCCAGCGGGTTGTCCGCGTCCGCCTGAACACAATCCGGTTTTCCGGTCCTTCAGTCCCTCGGTCCCTCGGTCGGTCCCTGGCCCGACCGGCCTCCGTGCTCGATCTCGTACTGCTCGACCAGGTGCCCGTACGCTGCCGACGCTTCGGGATCGCGGGCGAGGACGTCGCGCAGTTCCAGGGTGACCGGCGCGTCCGTGAGGTCGCAGTGGCCGGTGGAACCGTCGATCCGCAGCTCCGTACGCGCCCTGGCGAACAGGGCGCCCGCCTCGGCCTCGGTGGCATAGACGGTGAGGGTGGCTTCGACGGGGAGGGCAGCCGGGTCGTAGTCCTCATCGGAGCCGTGGAACTCATCCGGATGTCCGTAGCCGGATTCCCAGGCGAGGGGACACGGCCCGGAGTGGAACTTCTCCGGGCAGACCAGGGCGCGCAGGGTCCGCTCCACGGGCGCCGGGTCGTCCGTCCCCTCGGCCGGATTCCGCACCAGCGGCGACGGCAGGCCGAGCCCGACCGCGATCTGCCAGACACTCCGGCTCTCCGGGCGGTCGCCGGAAAGGTTCTCCCTCACAATGCCCCCAAATTTCCCCGCACGGCCTCTCTCACGAACCAAGGGTATCGGCGCCCTCCGACATCTCCCTCTGCCCACCGGTCGGTTGACAGCCGGTTCCGTCCTCGGGTCGCTACTGCCGCCGTCCTGTCCGGGCGACGATCTCCGTATGACAGAAGCAGGAGCAGGCGCGGCAGGAGCCGCGGTACTGGTGAGGGGTCTGGTCAAGCGCTACGGCGGTACGGCCGTCGTCGACGGGCTGGATCTGCGGATCGCGCAGGGTGAGGTGTTCGCACTGCTCGGGCCCAACGGGGCGGGCAAGACGACCACCGTGGAGATTCTGGAGGGGTACCGGGAGCGGGACGGCGGAACCGTATCCGTACTCGGGGAGGATCCGGCGCGGGCCGGGCGGGCATGGCGCAGCAGGGTCGGCATCGTGGCTCAAAGTGCCTCGGACACATCGGAATTGACGGTACGTGAGGTGGTGCGCCACTTCGCGCGTACGTACCCCCGGCGCCGGGACCCGGAGGCCGTCATCGACCAGGTCGGACTCGGCGAGCACGCCGGGAAGCGGGTGGGGCGGCTGTCCGGCGGGCAGCGGCGCCGGGTGGACGTGGCACTCGGGATCATCGGCGATCCGGATCTGCTCTTCCTCGACGAGCCGACGACCGGTTTCGACCCCGAAGCGCGCGCCCGGTTCTGGGAGTTGATCGGGCAGCTGTCGGCGGAGGGCACGACGATCGTGCTCACCACCCACTACCTGGACGAGGTCGAGGCGCTCGCACACCGCGTCCGGGCGGCGGAGTCGAGGCCACGGCGCGCATCTCCGCCGAGAAGCCCGAGAGCCCGGTCCTCGTCCTCACCACCTACGGTACGGACGACCAGATACTCGCGGCGGTGGAGGCGGGCGCCACCGGTTACCTCCTCAAGCACGCCGACCGGGCCGCCCTGCTCCAGGCCGTCCGCGGGGCCGCCGCAGGCGAAACGGTCCTCGCCCCGTCCGTGGCCGCCCGCCTCACCCGCCGCCTCCGCACCCCGAAGCGCAGCGCCCTCTCGGCCCGCGAGTCCGAGGTCCTGCGCCTGGTCGCCCGCGGTCTCACCAACGCGGCGATCGGCTCGGCCCTGTTCATCAGCGAGTCCACTGTCAAGACCCACCTGCTGCGCATCTTCGGCAAGCTGGAGGTCGACGACCGTACGGCGGCGGTGATGGCGGCGGTGAGCCGGGGGCTGATCACGGTCGAGGAGTGAGCCGGGGCCCAGCACGGGCGGGAAGCGGGCCCGTACCCCACGCGCATGCCCGGGACCACGCTCGCGGCGCGCGATCGTCACGGCCACCCTCGCACCGACGCTGCTGCTCGCCGTGGAACGGACGGTGCTCGGGGTCGTGGGCCTGTGCGGCTCCGGCCGAGGCCGGGCGGTGCGGCCCGCCGGGGCCGGAAGCTTCCCGGTCCCGGCGGGCTCACGGGCGCCTGGGACTCAGGCCGCCAGGTCCGCCTGGGACCGCTCCCGCACTTCCTGTGCTTCCTGCGCTTCCTGCGCGGAATCCGCCGCGTGCGTGCAGCACGTCCGGGCGAGCAGGGCGTCCGCGGCGGCGAGGGCCGCCTCGATTCCGGAGGTCGACGTGGTCACGCACAGCGTGTACGTGACGTCGTCCAGGTCGCGCCGCGTTTCCGGCGTCGGGTTCTGGGCGTGGGCGAACCGGGTCTCCGCGTAGCGCGTGAGGAGCGTGCGCAGCACCTTGGGATCGGGCACCAGCATGTAGGGGTTCCCCTTCTTCTCGGCTTGTTGAGTTTTGTGTGTGCGTGTCTCTTGCGTCGTCTACTTCGGGTACGTCGTATGTGCCGTGTGCGTCATGTGGTGGCGCGCCTACGCCTGGTAAGCGTGCTCCTGGTGCGACTTCCCCTCTGGCACGGGCCGCACACCGGCTGTTTTTGGCCAGAGTGTGCCGCTCGGGACACGCAGAGTGAGAATCATGTGCAGAGTACGCGGAGAAACCGTCAGGAGGTCGTAAGCATCCCGCTGCGGAGTTGGCCGAGGATACGGGTCAGGAGACGGGAGACCTGCATCTGCGAGATGCCGAGGACTTCGCCTATTTCCGCCTGCGTGAGCTCCTGGCCGAAGCGCATGGAGAGGATGCGGCGGTCCCGGTCGGAGAGGGAGGCGAGGAGCGGGGCCAGGGTGTGCAGGTCCTCGAAGAGTTCCACGCCCGGGTCGCAGGCGCCGAAGAAGTCGGCGTACGAGACGGGGGACTTGGCGCTGTTGTCCTGGCCGGTCTCGGCGGGCAGGTCGAGGGAGCCGGCGGTGTAGCCGTTCGATGCGATCAGGCCGTCCGTGACCTCGGCCTCGGTGAGTTCGAGGAGTTCGGCGAGTTCGGGGACCGTCGGGTCGCGGTCGAGGACGGTGGCGAGCTGCTCCTTGGCCTTGGCCAGTTCCGTACGGAGTTCCTGGAGCCGTCGCGGTACGTGCACCGCCCACGTCGTGTCGCGGAAGAAGCGCTTGATCTCGCCGGTGATGTACGGGATGGCGAAGGAGGTGAACTCCACCTCGCGGGTGAGGTCGAACCGGTCGATCGCCTTGATCAGGCCGATCGTGCCGACCTGGATGATGTCCTCCAGGTCACCGCTGCCCCGGTTGCGGAAGCGGCGCGCGGCGAACTTCACCAGGGACAGGTTCATTTCGATCAGGGTGTTGCGCGCGTAGCTGTACTCGTGCGTGCCCTCCTCCAGCTCCTGGAGCCGGTCGAGGAAGAGCTTGGAGAGCTGGCGGGCGTCCTTGGGGGCGACGGCCGTGGGGTGCGTGATGCGGGGCAGCTCCCCGGCATCGCCCGGCAGCGTCCCGCCCCGCGGCTCCCCGGTCGGCGGCGCCTCGGCCGACAGCGCTTCGGTCGACAGTGCTTCGATCGGCGCTTCGGTCTGCGCTTCGGCCGACAGTGGAAGACCCTGCGGCAGCAGGCTCTGTGCACCGGTGTCCGCCGGTTCCGCCACGGTCGCGCTTGCGGGGGCTGAGAGCATCACAGTTCCTCCTCGGTCGCGGTCGTCTCCCATCCGAGCCTTGCCCACGAACGCGTGTTCACTCTCCGCGGACACCACCTTTCTTCCGCGAAGTTTCACCAACCCTCCGGATCGCCCGCCGTGCACACCGGGCCGCACGGCAGGATCGGCCGGTGCTGGACGAGTTGGGCGGGTGCGTGGACCACCTCGTCCAGCACCGCACGCGTCAGGCCACCGTCAGTTCGTTCAGGGCGACGTTGCCCCACTGGGTGTTCGCCGCCTTGACGACGAGGCGCAGTTGGGAGGCCGTGACGGGGACCGGGAGGGTGAGTGTGCGGCGTTCGACCGTGGCGGTGTTGCTGCCGGGGGGCGCTCTGTACGGCGCCGATGTCGGCGGGCCCGGTGGCGGGGAGCCCGGTGGTGGGGAGCCCGTCGCCGAGGATGTCGTGGCCTCCGTTGCCCGGGACGGCAGGGCCGGCGCCGATCGCAGCGGATCCGGTCAGCGGCCGGTAACCGCACGGTCCGGTAAGGACGTTGGCCTTGTCGGGGTCGGCAAGCAGGCCGTCGATCGACCAGCCGCTCGGCCCGGCCGTTCAGCCGCTTGACCCGGAAGTTCAGCCGCTCAGCGCGGCCCTTCAGCCGATCAGCGCGGGTTCGCCGGCCCGCTGCGGGGTGGCCGCCCCTGCGGTCGGGGCGCTGCCGCGCGGGCGGCGCAGCAGGAGTGCGCCGGCCACCGCCGCGAGCAGCATGATCCCCGCCGCGACGGTGAGGCACAGCCGGATGCCGTCGAGGAACGCGAGGCTGAAGGCGTCCAGCATCCGGGAGGTGTCCGCGCCGAGGTCGATGGCGTGGACGGCACCAAAACCGGCGCCGTCGACCGCGTCGGTCACCCGGTGCCGTGCCTCCGCGCCGAGGTGGGCGTCGGCCAGGTGGCCGGGCAGGGCGCTGCTGATCCTGGTGGTGAGCAGCGCGCCCATCAGGGCGGGGCCCAGTGCCGCGCCGAGCTGGCGGAAGGCGTTGCTGCCCGCCGCCGCCATGCCCGCGAGGTGCTGCGGCACCGCGTTGATCGCCGTGGCGGTCATCGGGGCGAAGACCGCACCGAAGCCGATGCCGAGGAGGATCAGCCGCCACGCCAGCTCCGCGAACGAGGTGTGCGCGTCGATGGAGGTGAGCGCGAGCAGCGCGCCGGTGGCCAGCAGCAGGCCCGAGGTGATCAGCACCCGCGCCGGTACGCGGTGCATGAGCCTGCCGAAGACCGGCCCTGCGACCATCGCGGTGAAGGTGAGCGTCAGCATCCGGTAGCCCGCGTCCAGCGTGCCGAGCCGCTGGACCTGGCCCAGGTACAGGCTGAGGACGAAGACGAAGCCGATCAGCCCCAGGAAGCTGATCATGGCGACCAGGGCGGTGGCGGTGAACGCGGGGCTGCGGAACAGTTTCGGGTCCAGCATCGGGCTGCTGCTGCGCAGCTCGATGACGATGAAGGCCACGAGCGAGGCGGCCGACAGCGCCAGCGCCACCAGCACGGGCGTCTCGCCGAAGGACGCGCCGCCGCCCTCGATCACCGCGTACACGAGCGAAGTGACGGCGACGGCGGCCGTGATCTGCCCGGGCCAGTCGAGCCGACGGAATCCGGCGGGGCGGGACCCGGCCGGGCGGGATCCGGCGGCACGGGAATCGGCTGCGCGGGAATCAGCGGCGCGGGAATCGACGGCACGGGAATCGGCAGCACGGGAATCGGTCAGGAAGCGGGCGCCTGCGGCCATGGCGAGCAGTGAGGCCGGGATCGGGACCAGGTAGATCCAGCGCCAGGAGGCGCCTTCCGGGATCACACCCGCGATGAGGGGGCCGACGGCCAGCGCGCCCATGAGGGACGCGGTCCACAGGCTGACGTACTTGGCGCGCTCGCGCGGGTTCGGTACCGCGTGGCTGATCAGGCCGAGCGTGGCGGGCAGCAGGGCTGCGGCGCCGACACCCGCGAACGCCTGCCCGACCCAGAGGACCTGCACGCTTCCGGCACTCAGCGCGATCGCCGCGCCCGCCGCACAGAAGGCGAGCCCGGCCTGGAACACCTTGCGGCGGCCGTACGCGTCGCCGACGACTCCGGCGGTGAGGATGAGCGCGGCCATCGGCAGCACGAAGGAATCGGTCACCCAGGAGAGGTCGGCCGTCGACGCGTGGAGGCTGCGCTGGATGGCAGGCAGGCTCACC
Source organism: Streptomyces sp. NPDC054863 (assembly GCF_053610825.1). Taxonomy (NCBI): domain Bacteria; kingdom Bacillati; phylum Actinomycetota; class Actinomycetes; order Kitasatosporales; family Streptomycetaceae; genus Streptomyces; species Streptomyces sp. NPDC054863. Next base: position 88,659 of record NZ_JBSGZD010000002.1, read on the forward strand.
GAGACCGTGGTCACCGGAAGGTAGGCGACGAACACGCCCACGCAGGCCATGACGAGAGTGGCGGTGCGGCTGTCGCGCCCGCTCCTCGTCGCGGTCGTGGCATTCACTGAGTTACTCCTTGGCAGGGCATGCGGGATCGCCCTGCGGTCCGGGCGCATGTCGACTCTGCGGCCACCCGTATACAGAAGTCCAAGATCTAGATTTTCTGCGGAATATAATCAGCGGTTATGGAACTGCGTCAGCTGGAATACTTCGTCACCGTCGCCGAGCTGGCGAGCTTCACGAAGGCCTCCGAGGCCCTGCACGTGAGCCAGCCCGGAGTGAGCTCCCAGGTGCGCAAGCTGGAGAAGGAGTTGGGGCAGGAGCTGCTCGACCGCTCCAGCCGTACGGTGCGGCTGACCCCGGCCGGCAGCACCGTCCTGCCGTACGCGCGGGCCGCGCTCGCCACGGTCTCCTCGATCCGTACGGCGGTCGACGAACTCAGCGGTCTGGTGCGCGGCCGGGTCACCGTCGGCACCATCACGTCCCTGGACAAGGGCATCGACCTGCCGGGGCTGCTCGCCTCCTTTCACGAGGCGCACCCGGGGGTGGAGATCGGGCTGACCGAGGACGGTTCGGATCGGCTCGTGGAAGCCCTGCACTCGGGCCGCATCGACCTCGCGATCATCGGCCGCTCCGGCGCCCGGCCGCCCGGCATCACCCTCCACGACATCGTCGACGAGCCACTGGTCGCCGCCGTCGGCCACCAGGACCCGCTGGCCGGCCGGGCGCGCATCGGCCTCGGCGAGCTCGCCGACCGCGCCCTGATCGGGATGACCCCGGGCACGGGGCTGCGCAGCGCCGTCGAGGCGGCGTGCGACGAGGCGGGCTTCGCACCGCGCATCGCTTTCGAGGCCGCCGACCCGCACGTACTGGCCCAACTCGCGGGGCGCGGGCTCGGAGTGGCCGTCATCCCGGCCTCCGTGGCCCGCGCCAACGAGACGGAGGTCCACCTCGTCGACATCGTCCGGCCGCGCGTCCACTGCCGTCTCGCCCTCGCCTGGCGCACGGAAGGACCGACCAGCCCGGCCGGGGCGGCGTTCACCGCCCATGTCCGCGCGCTACTGCCGAAGGCGCCCCGAGTGCCCCTGGGATGAATCCCTGAGCAACTCCTGTCTGCGTTCGCGGTGTCGTGCCACGGCGTCGTTGTTGGCGCAGCGCACCGAGCAGTAGGTACGGCGGCCGTTGCGGGAAGTGTCCACGAAGGCGAGGGCGCAGGCGTCACGTGCGCAGCGGCCCAGCCGGTCGGGCGCGGCGGAACACACGACATGGGCGAGTCCGGCCGCGGTGACGGCGCGGATGTGGGCCGCCGCGTCGGAGTCGGGGGCGCTGTAGTGGAGGTGCGGGCGGCCGTCGTGGAGGGAGATGCGGGGTGCGCTGGAGGCCTGGGCGAGCAGTGCGTTGACCGCCTCGCAGCGCTCTTCGAGCCCCTGCGGCCCGAAACAGACGGCGAGGCTCAGGCTCCAGTCCCAGATCTCCGCGGCCTGGCTGACGGTGAGCCTGCGGCGCACGATGCCATGGGCGCCGAGGAGGGGTTCCAGGTCGTCGGGACGGGGAGGTCCGGTCAGGTTGACCAGCTCCGCGGCCAGCCGGGCGGCCTCACCGCCGTAATCGTCGAAGTGCATATGAGGATTACAGCACCGCCAGGTGGGATGCGGGAGGCCTTCGAATGTAATGGTTGAAGTGTCATAGACACTTACTTCATGTTGAGTGCATGACTACGACATCGACAGCATCGACGACGTCGGCAACACCCGAGGCCGCGCCGTCGGGCGACTGCTGCCCGTTCTGCGGTGCACCTGCCGGGGCGGGGAGGCAGTGGTGGACGCTGCGGTCCCGCCACTCCACCTCCGAGGGGGAGGTGGAGTACTGCCGGGGCGGCTGCGGCTGCCTGGTCGTCCTCCTCGACGGCTCCGTCGTGAAGACGGTGCCGGCCCGCAGGACATAGCCGAAGCGCCGCCCCCGTCAGCGCTGTTGGGCGCCGTACAGGTCACGGAGGAGCGCGATCTCGGCTCCGTGGTGCAGGAGCTCCTGGTTGACCCACCACACGATGTCGACGAACAGCTCTTGCGCGTCGCTCCCGTGCGGGTAGGTGCAGTGGCCGACGGTGTCGAGCGCCGCGTCGTCGGCGCTCAGCAGTGCCTGCCGCCAGGCCGCCGCTCCCGCCTCGAAGGCGGCGATCGCACTCGCCGCGTCCCCGCTGATGCGGTAGTCGTCCCTGGTGAGGCTGCGGGTGCCGGCCGTGTGGTCGGCGCGCAGGGTGAGCAGCTCGCTCAGGTGGTTCAGCCGCCAGGCGAGCGTGGTGAAGGGCGTCGGCCAGGGGCGTGGGTACGAGGAGGAGTCGAGCCCCCATTCGCCGGTGGCGGCCCCGAGCAGGAGGGTCGCGCGCGGGCCCGGGCCCTCGGTGCGCCGCCGGACCGACCAGCAGTCCGCCACCGGCTCCCAGAGGTACTCCTCGTCGGTCATGGGGACGACCTTGGTCTCCGAGCCGTCACCGCTGTCCATCACCGGTCCCGTCATGCGGCCGGTCAGCCGCTCGCAGGCGAAGTCGAACTGCTCCAGCAGCGGGGTGAGGCGGGGTCCGGTCACTGGTTGCTCCCAAATCGAGGTGGGGTGGGGCGGGATGAGGTGAATGCGGCGGCCAGAGTCTCACTTTCCGTGGGTGCGGGGAACCGGAATTTGGCTGTCATGAACTCACACCCCGATGTTCATTCGAACAAGAGTGTGTGAATATGGGGGCATGGGAGTAGCCAATCGTCTCGACCTGACCCTGCGCCTCGTGCAGGGCTCCGACCGGGTTTCCGTGTCCGAGCTCGCACACCGCCTCGGGGTTTCCGACATGACCGTGCGCCGCGATCTGGCCGAGCTGGAACGCCAGGGCCTCGTGAAGCGGGTGCACGGCGGTGCCGTCGCCACGCGGTCCCGGGAGGACGGTGCCGGGTTCGCGGCGCGGGAGCCGTGGCAGACGGCGACGAAGGACCGGCTGGGCAGGGCGGTCGCCGAGCTGGTCGAGCCCGGCTCGCGGGTGCTGCTCGACGCCGGGACCACGACCGTGCACGTCGCCGAGCACCTGGTGGCGCGGGCCCCGCTGACGGTGGCGGTGCTCAGCCTTCAGGCGGCGGTACGGCTCGCCGACCGGCCGGGCATCGACCTGCTGGTGGTCGGCGGGCGCTCACGCCCCGGCGAGCGGTCACTGGTGGGCCCGCTGGCGCTCCGTACGCTCGAATCCCTCGCCTTCGACTGCTTCGTGATGTCCATCGGCGGGGTGCACGGCGAGCACGGCTGGTCGGAGTTCTCGCTGGACGACGCGGCGGTCAAGCAGGCCGCTCTCGCGCAGTCGGCGCGCACGGTGGCGGTGGCGGACGCGACGAAGCTCGGTGTGCGCTCGTTCAGCCGGGTCGCACCGCCCGACGCGGTGGACACGTTCGTCACCGACACCGCCGCCGAGGACGCCGCCACCCACCCGCACGGCCCGCAGACCCTTTCCGCACTGCGGGAGGCGGGCGTGCACATCCGTCTGGCCTGACGTCTGGCCTGACACCTCGCCTGACACCTCGCCTGACATCTGACCTGAACTCCCTTACCCACAGAAGGAATTGAATCCATGGACACGACCTCCCGCCCCCTCATGATCCTGGTCGCAGGACCGTACAGATCCGGCACCGGGGACGACCCCGCCAAGCTCCACGCGAACGTCACGGCGATGAACGAGACGGCGCTCACCCTCTTCCGTACCGGCCATCTCCCCGTCACGGGCGAGGCGTTGGCGCTTCCGCTGCTGGAGACGGCGGGCAGCACGGGGCCGGGCGACGCCTTGTACGACGAGATCTTCCACCCGGTGGCGGAGCGCCTGCTGGCACGCTGCGACGCGGTGCTGCGGATCGGCGGCCCCTCCGAGGGCGCGGACCGCATGGTGGCGCAGGCGCGGGCACAGGGTGCGGCGATCTACACCAGCCTCGACGAGATACCGGCGGCCCACCGATGAACGCACCCACCACCGGCACCCCCGGCATCGACGTCCCCGACCGCCGGGGCCGCACCGCCCTCGACACCCACGGTCGCGACCTCACCGGCAATCCGGACATACGCGTCCGCGAGGTGGAGGTGCTCGCCTGCGACTGGTACGTCCTGCGCAAGACGACCTTCGACCACCGTCGCAGCGACGGCAGTTGGAGCCGCGAGCAGCGCGAGACGTACGACAGGGGCGACGGCGCGACGATCCTCCTGTACGACCCCGAGCGCGCGACGGTGCTGCTCACCCGCCAGTTCCGGCTGCCCGCGTACGTCAACGGGCACCCGGACGGCATGCTCGTCGAGACGGCCGCCGGTCTGCTCGACGGTCACAGCCCCGAGGAGGCGATCCGCCGCGAGGCCGCCGAGGAGACCGGCCACACGGTCGGCACCCCGGAGCGCGTCTTCGAGGCCTTCATGAGTCCGGGCTCGGTCACCGAACGCCTGCACTTCTTCGCCGCCCCGTACGGCCCCGGCACCGCCACCTCGGCAGGGGGCGGGGTGGCCGCCGAGGGCGAGGACATCGCGGTCCTCGAACTCCCCTTCCCGGAGGCCCTGCGCCGGATCCGTACCGGCGAGATCGCGGACGCGAAGACCATCATGCTGCTGCAATGGGCAGCCCTGGACGGCCCGTTCGCGGAATAGGTCCCGGACGCCGAATCCGGGAAGTCACGGGCCCGTCGTGCCGTCGATGACTTCTCTGATGAGGTCCGCGTGGCCGTTGTGGCGGGCGTACTCCTCGATCAGGTGGACCAGGATCCAGCGGAGGGACACGGTGTCGCTCCCGGTGGCCTCGGCGTCCTCCCCCGAGAAGGTGCCGGAGTCGTCGAGGGCCGCGCCCGCGATCAGCGAACGGCTGCGGGCGACGGTGGCCCGCCACTCGGACAGCGCCGCCGCCAGGTCACCGGCCTCGCCGTCACTCCCGGGGTCGTCCTCAAGGGCGAAGCCGGCGTCCTGTGCCGATATCTCCTCCACCGCTACGCCCAGGTCCGCGAACACCCTCTGGAACCAGTTGCGTTCGACCCTCTCCAGGTGCCGCACCATGCCCAGCATCGTCATCGCCGACGGCGGCACCGATGCCAGCCGCGCCTGCGCGTCGTCCAGGCCCTCGCACTTCAGGGCGAGCGTGTCGCGGTGGAAGTCCAACCAGGCTTCCAGCATGGTGCGTTCGTCGGCGTGCAGGGGCGGCACGGTGCGTCCGTCAGGTGTCTTGGTCATGCTCGACACCCTTGCACACCGGCCCGCTCAAGATCTCTCCGCAACCGGTGACCGCCGACCGGCGTCCTTGATCGCACAGGGTGACCACTGAGGCTCAAGGGGCTGAAGATTCGTGTGCGGTGTATGCGGTGACGAGACCGGCGACCGGACCGGTGACCGGACCGGCGACGGGACGGACGGCCCGGCGGCGGCCCACGCGTCCGGGATCGGGCGGCGTGGACTGCTCCGGGGCGCGTTGGGGGGCACGGCCGCCGCGGGCGTCGGGCTCGCGGTGGGCGCGGCGGGCACGGCAGAAGCCGTCGGGCGAGCCCGGCCGCGCGGCGCCGGCGGCCCGGTGTCGCTGCGCTGGCTGGGCGTCGCGGGATGGGAGCTGGCGTTCGACGGACACCGCATCCTCGTCGACCCGTACCTCTCCCGGCAGGAGTACCGGGTCCCGGGCGGCAGTGCCATCGACGCGGACCGGGCACTGACGCCGGACACCGGCACCGTCGAGCAGGTGGTCGCGCGCCACCTCCCCGCACCGCCCGAACTGCTCCTCGTGACCCACGGCCACTTCGACCACCTGCTCGACGTCCCGCAGCTGCTCGGACGGCCGGCCTGGCAGGAGCACCGGATCCGTACGCTGTGCGGCGAGACCAGTTGGCACCTGCTGCGGGGCATGGGCACGAGCCGCAGGCGTACGGACGACTGCGTCGTGCTCACCGGGGGCGAGTCGCTGCGGTTCCCGGCCGGGCCGACCGGGACTCCGCCCGCTTACACGGTGGAGGCGTTCCGCAGTCTGCACAGCCAGTACGGCGGCCACGGCTTCTTCGCCCCCGGCACCCTCAACGACCCTCCCGCGCAGGTCCGTACGCTCGGCGACATGCGGGAGGGCGGCACGCTCGCGTACCAGGTCACCGTGGGTGCGGACCGGCTTCGGATCATGTTCCTGAGCGGTACGGCGAACTTCGTCGAGCGGGAGGTCGCGGGTGCCCGTCCCGACGTCCTGGTCCTCGGTGTCAGTGGGCACGACGCGGTGCACCGGTACGTCGAGCGGGTCATGGAGGCGCTCGGCCGGCCGCCCGTCGTGGTGCCGAGCCACCACGACGACATGCTCACCTCACTGCTGAAGTCCGAGTCCGACCTCGCCGCGAGCGTGGACCGCAAGGCCGTCGAGGCGCTGCGTTCCACGGTCGCGCCGTACGGGGCGAAGGTCCTGGATCCGCGTCATCTGCGGGCACTGGAGGTGTGACCGACTGGCTCGACGTTCCCTTTCCGTACGGGAGTTGAGTCGACGGACGGGCGCCGTCCCGGCAGCAGGAGCGCCGGGAGCAGGCCGAGCGCGGCGAGTCCGGCGAGGACCAGCAGGGTGGGGGCCGACGGGGCCTGTGCCGTCGGGGCCCACGCGGAGGAGAGCCTCGGGGGCATCAGGCCGGCGGCGACGGCGATGCCGAAGGTCGGGCCGATGCTCATGGCGGTCTGCTTGAGACCCCCGACGACCCCCGCGTACCCGGGCGGGGCGTCGCCGACGACGGTTCCGGTGGCGGTGACCATCACGGTGGCGAATCCCGCGCCCAGCGCCGCGAAGGCCGTCCCGGCCACCGCCCACGCGCCGATCGGGTCGAGCCCGGCCAGGGCCGCCAGAGCGACCGCGACGAGGGCGACGCCGACGACCGCGGTGCGACGCGGCCCGTACCGGCGCAGTGCCCCGCCCGCCAGGGGCGCGCCGAGCACCATGAACACGGTCATCGGCATGACGCGCAGCCCGCTGGCGAGCGGGTCGAGGCCGCGTACGTCCTGGAGGTAGAACGTGGTCGCGAACAGCGCCCCGAAGAGGGCGCCGCCCGTGACCAGCAGCATCACCAGCGACGCGGTCACCGGCACCGAACGCGCCACCGCGGGCGGCACGATCGGGTGCGCGGCACGGCGCTCGTGGACGGCGAACCCGGCCGCCACCGTGGCCGCAGCCGCGAGGCCGAGCCAGGTCGCGGGGGCGGTCCAGCCGTGTTCCGGCACCCCGGACAGGGTGTGCACCAAGACCGCGAGCGCGGTGGCGAGCAGCGCCGCACCGGCGAGGTCGAGCCGCTGCGGCCCGGCGGGCGGCAGGGCCGGGAGCCGTACCGCGAAGGTGAGTGCCGCGAGGACGAGCGCCACCGGAACGTTGATCCAGAACACGGCCTGCCAGCCGAAGTGTGCGACCAGTACACCTCCGACGAGCGGCCCCGCCGCGGCTGCCACCCCGATCGCGCTGGTCCGCAGGGCCACCGGACCGCCGAGCCGGTCCGCGGGGTACGCGAGCCGCAGCAGGGCGAGGGTGGCGGGCTGCAGCAGCGCGCCGAACACCCCTTGCAGGGCGCGCAGTCCGATCACCCAGTGGACGTCCGGCGCGAGCGCGATGCCCGCGGAGGCGGCGGCGAAGCCGAGTACGCCGACGAGGGCCAGCCGGGTGTGCCCGTACCGGTCTCCGAGGCGGCCCGCGACGACGAGCAGGGCGGCGACGGCGAGCAGGTAGGCGGTGCTGGTCCACTGGACCTGCGCGGTGCTCGCCCCGAAGTCACGCTGCAGGGCCGGCTGGGCGACGAGCAGCACGGTGCCGTCGAGCGCGACGACCATGGCGCCCACCACGCTGACGAGGAGGGCGAGGCGGCGCGTCGCACGGCCGCCGGTCGCACGGCCGCCAGTCGCACGGCTGCCGGTCGCACGGCTGCCGGTCATTCGGTGCCCCCCGGTCCGAGGTGGGCGCCCAGGGCCGCCGCGACGAGCTCGTCGAGCCGCGTCAAGGCGGTGTCGTCGAGGGCCAGTTGCAGGCTTCCCCAGGTCCAGAGCTGAGCGATCCCGTGCAGGTTGGCCCAGAGGGCGGCGGCCGTCACCGCCGGCTCCTGTCCGCCCTCTTCGGCCGCGCGGCACTCGGTGACGAGGTCCACGACGGTCGCCATCAGCGGCAGTGTGGACTCCCGGAGCCGCGGCTGCTCCGCCGCCCCGTGCACCCCGCTGTCGAGCAGGTCGTGCCGGAACATCAGCTCGAACATGCCGCGGTGCTCCAGCGCGTATCCGACGTACGCCCGTCCCAGCGCGCCCAGTTGGGCACGCGGCGACTCCGCCGAGGCCACCGCCTCGTCGAACCGGGCCCCGAGCTCCTCGAAGCCCCGTTGGGCGATCGCCGAGAGCAGCGCGTGGTGCGTGGGGAAGTAGCGGCGCGGCGCTCCGTGCGACACCCCGGCGCGCCGGGCGATCTCCCGCAGGCCGAGCGATGCGGTTCCGCCGGCCGCCACGAGTTCGGCGCCGGCATCGATCAGGCGCTCCCGGAGGGAGGGGTGGGGTGGTGTTGGCATGGACTGTGTCTACCAGCCACGCGTAGACACTGTCTACTCAGCCCGTGTCGGTTCCCGGTACCCGTTCGAGGAACGGAGCCAGCAACTGGGGCACGGCCTCCTCGGCAACGGCAAGACCCTCGGTCACGCTCACATCGCGGATCCTGTACGCGCCGCCGCCCGCCGCCGTGGTGGCCGCCAGCGTGAGCAGCCCGGCCCTGCGCTGGGAGGGCGAGCGGGAGACGGTCCAGCCGATGATGCCGTCCCGCCGGAGCGCGACCGTACGGCGGACGAACGTACCGGAGCGGCTGATCAGGTACGGGCCTTCGACGGCGTGACCGAGACTGCGGCAGGCGTCGCAGGCGTGGGCGAGAGCGACCGGCAGCAGGACGAGGCCGGTGATCCACCCCGCGTGGACCAGGTCCGGCGTCAGCCACAGACCGGGTACGGCGAGCACCAGGACCGTCAGCACCACGACGGCGAGGGCGCGGTGGATCCGGCGGGTCAGGGCCGCCCGCGGGTGCGGGACGAGACCGGTGGCGAGCGGCGGCGCGGGGTCGGGCAGGACTTCGAGGGCGACCCGGTGCGCCTCCGCGAGGGGGACGGGCGGGGTGAGGCGGCTGCGGCTGCGGTTCTCCTCCGCGTCGCCGAGGCCGCTCGCCACCGCGTTGAGGCGTGCGCCGCCCGCGAGGCGCAGCAGCATCGGCTCGGCGAGTTCGATGCCGCGCAGCCGGTTCTCCTCCAGGCTGACGGAACGGGTGATCAGCAGCCCGCGCCGGACCCGCAGCAGGCCGCCTTCCGCGCGTTCCAGCCGGTATCCGCCCCAGCTCTCGATGAAGGTGGCGGTCGATCCGACGACGCCGATCGAGACGAGGGCCAGGACGGCGAGCAGGATGCCGTACCAGAGCGGAAGGGAGCCGAAGCGGGTCTCGACGTAGGCCAACAGGTCTTTCACCGGGCCGAGTTGGAGTGGATCGACCTTCATTTCATGGAGAGTCCGGTAGACGGTGCCGACGGTGGCGAGCACTCCGCCGACGCCCCAGACGGTGAGGGGCGCGTAGCGCAGCCAGGCCCAGTCGAGCGCGGCGAGTGGGCCGCCGTCGGGGTGTTCTGTGCTCCGTGGCGCGTTCGCCACCCGGCGGCGGCGTTCGACGAGTTCGGTGCGTACGTACGCGGCGTCCGCCGTGCTGAGGCCGTCGAGGGAGAGGCCGCCCGTACCCGTCGTGCCGCCGGTGCCGATCACCAGGGAGGTGAGGCCGAAGAGGCGGTGCAACGGGTTCGCGGTCAGGTCGATGGAGCGGATCCGGTCGACGGGCACGGAACGGCGGCTGCGCAGCAGCAGGCCGGTGCGGACCTCCAGCCGGTCGTCGTCGGTGAGGCGGTAGCGGGTGGTGAGCAGCCGCAGCACGCTGAGGGCGGCCACGACCAGGCCGGTGAGGAGGAACGAGCCGAGGGCGATGAGGACTTGCAGGCCGGGGTCACCACCGGTGAGCAGGACCGTCGCGGCACAGGTGGCCGCAGGGGCGGCCAGCACGCTCAGATTCACCAGCAGCAGCCGGGGATGGAGTCGACTCCAGCCCGTGTCGGGGCGCAGCCGCCCCTGCGTGGCGCTCACGTCGCGTCTCCCGGTACGGCCTGGGTGGCGCGGGTCAGCCGCTCGACCAGGTCGGCGGCGGTCCTGCGGTCAAGACCGTTGATCTTCACCGCGCCGGACGCGGACGCACTGGTCACGGTGACCCCGGACAGCCGGAACAACTGCTGGAGCGGTCCCCGTACGGTGTCGACGGTCTGGATCCTGGACAGCGGAACCACCCGCCACCGCTGCCAGAACCACCCGGACGACGCGTAGACGGCAGCGTCCGTCGTCTCCCAACGGTGCACGCGGTAGCGCCAGTGGGGCATCACCGCCACATAGGCGAGGGCGGGGAGGAGCGTGCCGAGGAACACCCAGCCGAGGACGAACCTCGCGGGCGCAATGAAGAGCACGAGCAGTCCGACGACGAGCGGGAGCGGCAGCGCGACAACCGCCGCCTGCAGCGTCCACCAGCCGACCGCCCGGCTCTCGACGCGGTGCCGGGGCGCCCGCAGTCTCCACTCGCCCTGCCCCGTATGCCCGACCCGCACGTCCCGGCTCACCACTTCTGTTTCCCACCGCTCGATCGACCGCCAACTGCCTGCTTCCCCAACGTAGGTGCGGCCCGGCGCACGTGGTCCCACCGCCCGGTGGAACGGGCCGTCCACCGACCGGTGGACGGACAGTAAGAATGAACCGTGCACACTCACCCTCCGGCAGACCCACCGCCACCAGGCCGCATAGCAGTTCGCGACGCCCTCATCCGGCACCGCGAGGAGCCCGGAACCGGCTGGCTCGCCCTCTGGGACGGCCTCTTCGCCGTCTCCTACCTCGTCACGGCGGCCCTGCTCCTCCTTGGGTCCGACGGCCCGGCCGTGCACCGCTTCGCGGCCCTCGGCGCGCTGACGGCGATCGTCCCCTGGTACGCGCTCCTCGGCCGGCCGCTGATGACCGACCGGACCCACCGGACCGGACGGGCACGGGGGTGGCGCCCCGTGGCCTTCCCCCTCGGCCTCTCCCTCCTCTTCGCCGTCGCCGGCCTCTTCGACCTGACGAGCTCCTTCGCCCTGTTCGCGGTGGTTCCCATGCTGATGATGAGCGTGCCGCTGCGCCCGGCCGCCGCGCTCAGCACACTCGCCAACCTGTGGCCGTGCGCCGTGGTCCTGCTGCACGGGGGCGCGTTCGACCCGGACGTACTGGCGATGCTGCCGATCTCCCTGCTCGGCATCGCCCTGTCCGTACTGCTCACCCTGTGGATCACCCGGGTCGTCCGACAGAGCGCCGAACGGGCCGAGTTGATCGACGAACTGCGGCGCAGCCGGGAGCAGGTCTCCCGGCTCTCCCACGAGGCCGGGGTCGCCGCCGAGCGCGAACGGCTGGCCGGGGAGATCCACGACACCGTGGCGCAGGGCCTGACGAGCATCATCAGCCTCGTCCAGGCCGCCGACGCGGAGGTCACGGAGCACCCCGAGCTCTCCCGCAGGCACCTCGGCCTGGCCGCCCGGGTGGCCCGCGAGAGCCTGTCGGAGGCCCGGCACTTCGTCACCGCCCTCGCTCCCCCGTCCCTGGCGGAGAGCTCACTGCTCCAGGCGGTACGCCGCCAGGCCCAACTCCTCGCCGCCGAAACGGGGTGGGACGTACGGTGCACCTCCGAAGGAGCGGACCGGCCGCTTCCCACCGCCGCCAGCGTGGTGCTGCTGCGCACCGCGCAGGAGGCACTCGCGAACGTACGCAAGCATGCGCATGCGGCCCACCGGGTGGACGTGCTCGTGTCGTACGGCGAGGAGTCCGCCCGCCTCACCGTCCGCGACGACGGCCAGGGCTTCGTCGCCCACCCCGCGCAGTCCGGCCACGGCCTGCCCGGAATGCGGGCCCGCGCCGAGCAGATCGGCGGCACCGCGACGGTCCACAGCCGCCCCGGCCGGGGCACCACCATCGAAGTGACGGTCCCGCTGGAACCGGCCACCGCACGGAACACGGAGGCCACCCGTGCCTGAGAACGCGACGCTCACGGTCCTGCTCGCCGATGATCACCCCGTCGTACGGGAGGGCCTGTCCGCCATCCTCGAATCGGCCGACGGCATCCGCGTCGTCGGCCAGGCCGGTTCCGGCGAGGAGGCGGTGCTGCTGGCCGCCCGCCTCGTACCGGACGTCGCCCTGCTCGACCTGCGGATGGGCGGCATGGACGGGGTCGCCGCGACGGGCCTGATCCTGCGGGAGTCGCCCCGCACCAAGGTCGTCATCGTCACGACGTACGAGGACGACGCGGACATCCTGCGCGCGGTGGAGGCGGGAGCGGCGGGCTACCTCCTCAAGGGAACCTCGCGGAACGACCTGGTGGAGGCGGTCCTCGCGGCGGCCCGCGGCGAAACGGTCCTGACCCCCTCCCTCGCCCCGAAGCTCTTCCGCGCACGGGCGGTCGAAGCCCCTCTCCTCTCGGAGCGGGAGTGCGAGGTGCTGCGCCTGGTCGGCGAGGGGCTGACCAATCCGGACATCGGGCGGCGGCTGTTCATCGGGGAGGCGACGGTGAAGACGCACCTGCTGCGCGCGTTCAAGAAACTGTCGGTCTCGGACCGCACGGCGGCGGTCCTGCGGGCGATGGAGCGGGGACTGATCTGAAACCCGCAGCACACCCGCCGCCGACAGCACACCGGCCGTTGTCAGACCCCTGCGCTACCTTTCCGCCATGACTGACACGGCTGAGACGACTGACGTGACCGCGAGTGAATTCGTCCTGGTGGCAGGCGCCTGCCTCGGCTCCTGGGCGTGGGGCGAGGTGGTCCCCGGCCTGCGGGAGGCAGGGCACGGCGTGCACCCGCTCACCCTGTCCGGGCTCGCCGACAAGCAGGGTCTGCCGGTCGGCAAGCAGGCCCACGTGCAGGACATCGTCGCCGAGGTGGAGCGCCTCGACCTGTGGAACGTCGTGCTGGTCGGGCACAGTTACTCGGGGGTCCCGGTCGGCCAGGCCGCCGAGCGGATCGGCGACCGGTTGGCGCGGGTGGTGTTCGTCGACTCCGACGTACCGGTGCACGGAGAGGCGTTCGTGCCGAGCGCCCCGGACCCCCGCCGGGCGCCCCTGCTGAAGTCGATCGAGGAGAACGGCGGCTTCTGGCACGCTCTCACCGCCTCCGAGCTGGCGGACCAGGACCTCACCGACGAGCAGATCGCCCGCATCCTCGACGGCGCGACACCGCACCCGGGCGTCTCCCTGACCGAACCGGCCGAGCTGCAGGGCTGGTTGGGCGCTCTCCCGGCGACGTACGTCAAGTGCCTGCTCGACGGCGCCGAGCCGAGCGACGACGTGGCGAAGCTGCTGGAGAGCGAGCGCTGGGACCTGGTGCGGATGAACACCGGCCACTGGCCGATGTTCTCCCAGCCGCAGGAGCTGGTGGCGGTGCTGCACGCAGCCGCAGCGAGGAAGTAGTCGCACCGGGGCTCCGGCGGGGTCACTCACCGGCCACTGCCCCGCTGCGGTGGGCATCGCCCTTGACCGGCCTTCTCGTGCGTGCCTAACCTGCCGCCATCACCCAACATCCGAAATAGTGAACACAGTTCGAGATTTCGGACACTCGTTGTGCAGTGGACAGAAACAGGAGAGGCCACGGTGTCAGCAATACCCGCAGTGCCCGCGTCGAGCCCCGCATCGAACCCCGTGTGGAGCATCGACCCCCGGACCGGCGAACAGCGCGAGCAGGTCGGGGTGGAGGCCACCCCCGAGGCCGTCGACGCGGCCGTCCGCGCCGCGCACGACGCGCGCGGCGCGCTCGCGGACCGGGCCCTGCGCGCCGCCTTCCTCCGCTCCGCGGCCGATCAACTGGAGCAGGGCCGGGACGAGTTCGTCGCGACCGCCGACGCCGAGACCGCACTCGGTGCGACCCGGGTGACCGGCGAACTCGCCCGTACCTGCTACCAGTTGAGGTCCTTCGCCGACACCGTCGACGACGGCTCCTTCCTCGACGTCATCATCAGCCACCCGGACGCCTCCGCCACCCCGCCCGTCCCTGACCTGCGCCGCTACAAGATTCCCCTCGGCGTCGTCGCCGTGTACTCCGCCTCCAACTTCCCCTTCGCCTTCTCGGTGGCGGGCGGCGACACCGCGAGCGCGTTCGCCGCGGGCTGCCCGGTCGTGGTCAAGGCCCACCCCGACCACCCGGCCACCTCGGAACTGACCGCAGCCGCCTTGCGCAGGGCAGCCGCCGAGCACGGGATCCCGGCGGGCGTCGTCGGTCTCGTCCACGGCTTCGACGCCGGTGTCGCCCTGGTCGCGCACCCGCTGGTCGCCGCCGCCGGTTTCACGGGTTCGGTACGGGGCGGGCGCGCGCTCTTCGACGCGGCTGCCGCCCGCCCGACCCCCATCCCCTTCCACGGCGAACTCGGCTCCCTCAACCCCGTATGGGTGACGGAGGCCGCCGCGGCAGAGCGCGCCGAGGCGATCGGCGCCGGTCTCGCCGCTTCGATGACGATGGGCGTGGGCCAGTTCTGCGTGAAGCCCGGACTCGTACTCGCCCCCACCGGCGCGGCGGGCGACCAGCTCCTCAAGTCGCTCGGCCAGTCGCTCGCGGACGTCGACCCGGGCATCATGCTCGACCACCGCATGCGCGACAACTTCGTCGCGGGCGTCGCCGAGCGCGCCGCGCTCCCCCACGTGGAAGCCCCGGTGCTGCCGGGCCCCGGCCCCGACGCCCACACGGTCGGCCCCGGCTTCCTCACCGTGCCCGTCGCCGAACTCGCCCGGGCCGACGGCCCGCACGCCCTCCTCCTGGAGGAGTGCTTCGGCCCGGTCACCGTCGTCGCCCGGTACGCCGACACGGGCGAGGCGGAATCCCTCCTCGCCCGCCTCCCCGGCAACCTCACCGCCACCGTCCACCTCTCCACCGGAGAAGCGTCGGGCGCGGACGGCGGTGCAGCGGGCGGTACGGGCAGCGCTGCGGACCTCCTCGCCCGCCTCACCCCCCTGGCCGGCCGCATCCTGGTCAACGCCTGGCCCACCGGCGTCGCGGTCGCCCCCGCCCAGCACCACGGCGGCCCCTACCCGGCCACCACCTCCACCTCGACCTCGGTCGGCTCCACCGCCGCCGAACGCTGGCTGCGCCCGGTCTCGTACCAGAACACCCCCGAAGCCCTCCTCCCGCCCGAACTCCGCGAGGACAACCCGCTGGGCCTCCCGCGCACGGTCGACGGCCGCCGCGAAGGCTAGGAACCGTCCGCCGGGGCCCGACCCGCACCACCGGGCCCCGGCACCACCCTCTCCCTCCCCCCTCTCCTCCGCATCAACCGCATCAACTCCCTTTTCTGTCCCAGGTGTTGACGGCCAGCACTCGAACATGGATCCTCTGCGAGCGAAATCCCGTACATCGTCCGAGATCTCGAACGCATTTCAGGAGCCGCCCGTGTCCCCCACACCCTTCCGCACGCGAAGGTCCGCACTCGCGCTCGGCCTGCTGCTGGCCGCCACCCTCGCCGTCGCCCCGCCGTCCGGGGCCGATCCCGCGCCCCCGCCCGAACCCGCCACCGACTACACGCTCTCGCTCGACCGGTCCCGGCCGGGACCCGAGATCGACGACTCGATGTACGGGGTCTTCTACGAGGACATCAACCGGGCCGCCGACGGCGGGCTGTACGCGGAGCTGGTGCAGAACCGGTCCTTCGAGTTCGACCCGGCCGACAACCGCGCGTACACGCCGATGACCGCCTGGACCCCGGCCGCCACCGGCGGCGCGACCGGCAGTGCGCGGGTCGTGGACGACGCGGGACGGCTGAACGAGAAGAACCGCCGGCACCTGAGACTGACCCTCAACGGCGGCGGCAGCGGCCCAGCAGCTCGTTACGGCATCGTCAACTCCGGCTACAGCAAAGGGATTTCCGTACGAAAGGGCCTCTCGTACGACTTCTCCGTATGGGCCCGCACCGACCAGCGGCGCGGCACCCCGCTCTCGATCGGTCTGCGCGACGCCGCCGGGGCGGTGCTCGCAGAGGCGGAGCCCGTGACCGTACGCGGTGAGCGCTGGGCGAAGTACACGGCGCGGTTCACCGCACGGTCCGACAGCACGACGGGGCGGCTGTCCGTCACCGCGGGCGGCACCGGCACGGTCGGGCTCGACATGGTGTCGCTGTTCCCCCGGAACACGTACAAGAACCGGCCCAACGGGCTGCGCAAGGACCTCGCGGAGAAGATCGCCGCTCTGCGGCCCGGCTTCGTGCGCTTCCCCGGCGGCTGCCTGGTCAACACCGGAAGCCATCAGGCCTACGAGGCGCCCGACTTCGAGCGGCGGCGCTCCTACCAGTGGAAGGAGACCGTGGGGCCGGTCGAGCAGCGGCCGACGAACGCCAACTTCTGGGGATACAACCAGAGTTACGGCCTCGGGTATTTCGAGTACTTCCAGTTCGCCGAGGACATCGGGGCGAGCGCACTGCCCGTGGTGCCCGCACTGGTCACCGGGTGCGGCGAGAACAAGGTGACCGACGATCCCGCGCTGCTGCGGCGGCACATCCAGGACGCCCTGGACCTGGTCGAGTTCGCCAACGGGCCGGTGTCGTCGGAGTGGGGCGGACTGCGGGCCCGGATGGGGCACCCCAAGCCGTTCGGGCTGAAGCGGATCGAAGTCGGCAACGAGGAGAATCTGCCCGAGGAGTTCTTCACCCGCTTCAGCGCCTTCCGCAAGGCCATCGAGGCCAAGTACCCCGGCATCGAGGTCATCAGCAACTCCGGTCCCGACGACAGCGGTTCCGTCTTCGACCGGGCCTGGAAGCTGAACCGGGACGCGGACGTCGCGATGGTCGACGAGCACTACTACAACACTCCGCAGTGGTTCCTGGAGAACAACGACCGCTACGACTCCTACGACCGCAAGGGTCCGAAGGTCTTCCTCGGCGAGTACGCCTCGCAGGGCAACAAGTTCGCCAACTCCCTTGCCGAAGCCGCCTACATGACGGGCCTTGAGCGCAATGCCGATGTCGTGAAGCTGGCGAGCTACGCGCCGCTGCTCGCGCACCCGGACTCCGTGCAGTGGCGGCCGGACATGATCTGGTTCGACAACGAGCGTTCCTGGGGTTCCACCAGCTACGAGGTGCAGAAGCTGTTCATGACGAACACGGGCGACCGCGTCGTACCGAGCCGGGCGAGCGGCGCCCCCGCCACGTCCGGGCCGATCACCGGTGCGGTCGGGCTCTCGACCTGGGCGACCAGTGCCGCGTACGACGACGTGAGGGTGACCGGCGCCGACGGGCGCACCCTGCTGGACGACGACTTCTCCGGCGGGGACGCGCAGTGGAAGAAGGCCTCGGGCAAGGGCAGTTGGGCCGTCCAGGACGGTGCTTACGTGCAGTCGGACGCCGCCGCCGAGGACACCCTCGTCACGGCGGGCGACCCCGGCTGGCAGGACTACGACCTCCGGGTGAAGGCCACGAAGAAGGCCGGCCAGGAGGGCTTCCTCGTCGCCTTCGGCGTGCGCGACACCGGGAACCACTACTGGTGGAACCTGGGCGGCTGGGGCAACACCCGGTCGGCCGTGGAGAAGTCCGACGGCGGCGCGAAGCAGACGATGGCCGAGCAGCCGACCACGATCGAGACCGGTCGTACGTACGACGTGAAGGTGCAGGTCAGGGGGCGGGAAGTGGTGCTCTTCCTGGACGGGAAGGAGTGGGACCGCTTCACCGACGACAAGGCCGCCGAGCCGTTCCGGCAGGTGGTGAGCCGGGACGCCGCGACCGGTGAGCTGATCGTCAAGGTGGTCAACGCACAGGCGGCGCCCGCGCGTACGGCCGTCGACCTCGGCAGGGCTCCCGGTGCGGGGACCGCGTCGGTGACCACCCTCCAGGGCGCGCCGGACGCGGAGAACACCGCCGACGCGCAGCCGGTCCGGCCCCGCCGGTCGACGCTGGAGGGGGTCGGCGCCCGGTTCACGTACACCTTCCCGGCGCACTCGGTGACGTTCCTGCGCATCAAGGAGTGACGCAGGGGTGACAGCGGGCGGGCCCCCACCGGGACGAACTGCCGTTGGGGGCCCGCTTGTTGGGTGCTAAGAAGAGATCAGCTTCGGACGCTACCGGTAGCTGATGTCGGAGGGCTGGTAGCGGCAGTGGGCGCCGTCCGGGCCCGCGCCCGTCCGCACCGGCTCCTTCCCGGTGTTGTTCCCGGTGAAGCGCACGCACGGCTCGATCTTCTTCTTCGGGTCGCCGTGGACGCGGACGTTGCGCAGCGAGACGGTGTCGCCGTAGTTGGTGTTGATGCCTATCAGGGACTTGCCGGGGGCGCTCACGTCGACGTCGTTGACCAGGACGGTGCGCTTGTACTGGGTCTTGCAGTTGCCGCAGGAGCGCACCAGCTTGCCGAAGTCGGCCACCTGGAACTTGGCGACCACCAGCTTCCCCGCGCCGTTGAACTGGAGGACCTTGTCGGACGCCTTGCGTGCGCCGCCGCCGTACACCTTGTAGACGGCGGTGGCGGACTTGCCCTTGAAGCTGGCGGCGTCCTCGCCGACGTCCTCCCACCAGACGTTCTGGATCGTGCAGCTGCCCAGGCAGTGCACGCCGTCGGCGGCCGGGGTGCCGATGACGACGTTCTTGAGCACGGCGCCGTCCGCGAGCTCGAAGACCGGGGCCTGGCCCTCGTCCTGGCCTCCGTCGCCGAGGTCGCCGCTGCCGAAGTGACGCTTCAGCTTGCCGTCATAGGTGCCGGTGACCTTGATGGTGGCGGTCACGGGCCTGCTGCCGGTGGGGGTGGGCCAGGCGGGCGGGGCGGCCTGGGCAGCGGCTGACGTGACCGCGGCCGTACGGGGGGCCTTGGCCGCGTCGGCGGAGGGAAGCAGTCCGGTGGTGACGAGCGCGCCTGCGGTCAGGGCTCCGACACCGGAGAGGGCGAGAACGGCACGGCGGCGGGCGGTGCGCCTGCGGTGCGAGTGCGGAGAGCCGGAGGGAGCGGGGGGAGTGGAGGGATGGGGAGGGGTCATGGGTGAGAACTTCCGTTCCTCGGAGGGTTTTCACCGCCTGGTTGCCGCCGCTGGGGAAAAGGTTGCCGCCGGGGCCGGAGTTTCTTTCGGGTGGAAACGGTGAGCAACGGTGAGCGCGGCGGCGGCCGGCCCCCTCACCCCTCGAAGGCCGGGATCGCCAGCCCCTGCCCGGCGTCCTCCACCACGAGCAGGGAGCCCGCGTACGGGTGCGGGGCGGTCAGGCCGGTGCGGGCCGTGGTGATGTAGAGGTCACGCAGACCGGGACCGCCGAAGGCGCAGGCGGTGGGGCGCGGGACGGGCAGGTGGACCGTACGGTCGAGGCGCCCCTCCGGCGTGTAGCGGCGGATCTGGCCGCCGTCCCAGAGAGCGACCCAGACGCAGCCTTCGGCATCGACGGTGAGGCCGTCGGGGAAGCCCGCACCGGATTCGATCTCGACGAACGGCCGCCTGGTGGAAGGGAGTCGACCGGCGAGGTCGTATACGTCGATGCGCCGGGTGGGGCTGTCGACGTAGTACGCGCGGTGGCCTTCCGGGCTCCAGCCGATGCCGTTGCTGACGGACACGGAGTCGAGGAGCACGGTGGGTTCTGCCGTGCCCGGGTCGATCCGGACGAGGTGGCCGCCGCCGGGCGCCTCGTCGTAGCGCATGGTGCCCGCCCAGAGCGATCCGTCGGGGGCGACCGCCGCGTCGTTGCCGCGCCTGCCCTGCACCGGGTCGTGGTGCAGCCAGCGGAAGGTGCCGTCGGGGTCGTACGCACCCACGCCGTCACGGAGGTTGACGACCAGGCCGCCGCCGCGTCGCGGCTTCGCGGCGCCGACGTGCTGTTCGGTGGCCATGAGGGTGCGGCGGCCGGTTCCGGGGGCGTAGGTGTGGATGCGGGAGCCGAGGATGTCCACCCAGATCAGGCGGTCCGTCGCCGGGTCCCAGGTGGGGCCTTCGCCGAGGGCCGCCCGTTCCTGGACGGCTGTGCGGGCTCTCATGCGTGCCGTCCGCTGCCCCGGTGCCCCAGCCGCAGCGACAGGTCCGCCGCTCCCTTGGTGGCCAGCTCGGCGAGTTCCGCCTCGCGCTCCTCGGTCCAGCGGATCATCGGGACGGACACCGACAGTGCGGCGACGACCCGGCCCGTGTGGTCGCGGACGGGGGCGGCGACGCAGCTGACGTCGGGGTTGGACTCGCGGTGTTCTGCGGCGAGGCCGCGCGTCCGGATGTCGTCCAGGGCCTGGTGCAGGGCCTCGGGGTCGGTGATGCTGTGGGGCGTCATGCCGACGAGTTCGCGGCCGTCGATGCGGGCGTGGAGCTCGTCCTCCGGGAGGGAGGCGAGCAGCATCTTGCCGACGGAGGTGCAGTGCGCGGGGAGTTTGCGGCCGGCGGCGGAGACCATGCGGACGGCGTGGGTGGAGTCGACCTTGGCGATGTAGATGACGTCGGCGTCTTCGAGGACGGCGACGTGGACGGTCTCGTCGCAGGTCTCGGCGACCTCGCGGGCGACCCGCTGGCCCTCGGCGGCGAGGTCGAGCTGTTCGGCGTACCGGCTGCCCAACTGGTAGGTGCGCACGCCCAGTCGGTATCGTCCTGGCTGTTCGGGGACGGTCACCAGGTAGTTGCGGGCGGTCAGTGTGGTGACGAGTTCGTGCACGGTGGTGCGGGGCAGTCCGAGCTTGCGGGTGATGTCGGGGGCGGAGAGCGTGCCGTCGCCCTCCAGGAACAGTTCGAGTATGTCCAGTGCCCTGGTCACTGCGGGAACGTGGCGCCCCATGGCCCTTCACCCAACTTTCTCCGAGATCCGCGTTCGAGATTCCGATCGATGACCGGTATCACGAACGCAGACTAGCCCGACGGCCGTTCGCCGGGCAATGCCTCGCATCGAACATCGTTCTGTGCGCGACCCATTGACACCTTCGAAAGTCGCTGGCTACGGTCACGCCAACATTTCGAACGTATGACGAAATATCGAACGACCGTCATTCTGTTGAGGAGCAACTGCCGTGCGTATCACGGGTATTACCACCCATGTCGTCGGGACCCCCTGGCGGAACCTCACGTACGTCCTCGTGCACACCGACGAGGGGCTGACCGGGGTCGGCGAGACCCGGATGCTCGGCCGCACCGACGCGCTGACCGGCTACCTCGGCGAGGCCGCCGCCAATCACATCGTGGGCTCGGACCCCTTCCACGTCGAGGATCTCGTCCGGCGGATGAAGTACGGCGACTACGGGCGGGCCGGCGAGATCGTCATGTCCGGCATCGCGGTCGTGGAGATGGCCTGCTGGGACATCAAGGGCAAGGCGCTGGGCGTGCCGGTCTGGCAGCTGCTGGGCGGGAAGGTGACCGACCGGGTCAAGGCGTACGCGAACGGCTGGTACACCACCGAGCGCACCCCGGAGGCCTACCACCAGGCCGCCCGGGCGGTCGTGGAGCGCGGCTACCGGGCCCTGAAGATCGACCCGTTCGGCACCGGGCACTTCGAGCTGGATGCCGGGCAGAGCCGG
>NZ_JBSGZD010000003.1:0-48296 GCF_053610825.1 Streptomyces sp. NPDC054863
TCGGCGGGCGCGGGCACCCTGTGCGCCCGGCCGCCGGCGGGGGCCCCGGCGCGCGGGGGCGGCCCGGGCCCCACGGCATTCCCTCCGCGGGCCGCCCGTTCGCCGCCGGTCAAAAGACCTGGCGGTTCCGGAGCCGGGCGGGCTATGCTCCCCGCGATGACGACTCCAGTGATGAACAGATTGGGGGACCCGTCCGCGCAAGGTGAGTGCTGATGCTCACTGAGACCGCGAACAGGGCTTCCCCGCAACCTTCCTTCAAGGCTTTCCCGCAACCTTCCTTCTGGCGGCGCGTACGCGAGTTCGCCGTGCCGCCGTCCATGATCGAGACTGCGACCGCCCGCCGCCGCGAAGGCGACTGGGCAGGGGCGTGCGCCGCCGCAGCCATCGACGTAGACCTTCAACTGCGCGCCGTGGCGCATGCGTACGGCCAGGAGACCGCCGCCCGGATACGGGACGACCTCCGCGCCCTCGCGCCCGACCTGCTGCGCTGGCACATGCCGAGGATCGCCCCCGACGGGCTGCTGCGGCCGGGGCTGACCGTTTCCCTGGCCAGGTACGGGGACTTCGGCGCAGGGGCGCTCCATCTCGTCGTGCGGACCCCGCCGGCCTGGGCGGACGCCGGACAGCGGATGAGCCTGGCGCTGTGGGACGGATCCCACGGTACGGGCGACCGCTGGCGGTATCCGCACCCGCACCCCCATCCCGGTCGACGGTTCAGGCTCGATCTGCACCGTCATCTGTGGGACGTGCGCAGGGCCGACGAGTTGCCGCTCCGGGCGGGGTCGGGGGTGGCTCCCGAGCCGTCGGACGTCCTGCCGGACGGGCACCGCTGTGCCGTCGACCGGTGGGCGGCCGAGGCGCGGATCCTGCTGCTGGCCGACGGGCTGACCAGTACGGATGCCGTGCGCGTACGGGTCGGGGGGCGGCAGTTGCTCCTGGAGCCGGACGGGGACGAGCGCGCGCAGGCTCCCCGGATCTCGGAGGTGACCGCCGGACGCGGCACCCCGCGGTCCGTGCCCGCCTCGCTGCCTCTGCTTCCCGACGCGGCGACCTGGATGCTGCCCGACCTCGAACTGCTGCGTACCGGTGCGATCGAGGCCGACCGCCTGCATCCGCTGGTCTCCTCGGCGCTGGCACCGTTGATGCCGCGGGACCATTCGGCGCGGACACCGGATGCGGCCTCGGGCGCTCCCCCGGACCGGGGGACCGGGGATCCGCACCTGGTGGACTGCCGGGGAGCCCGGCACCGGATCGGGCTGGTCGACGGCGTACTGGCCGCGCTGGACCACGACCCCGGCGAGATCCGCCGCGAGGAACTGCTGGCCGCGCTCACCGGCACTCCACTGCCCTGCTTCCAGGCCATCGACGAGGCACACCGCAATCCGCACTGCCTCACGGGAGTTCGCGAACGTCTGGACCACGGTGACATCGCCGGCGCGCTGGCCGTCGTCGAGGGCCTGATCGGCCCCGGCGCGCTGATGCGCAACGGCCCGCTGCGGGACGAACTGGAAGCTGCCGCCCGTCGGCGGATCTCGTACGGACTGTTCAGGGCCGGCCTGGCCGGCGGCGGAAGCGGAAACGGCAGCGGTTCCGGCTCCGGAACCGGCCGGATCAGCCCACTCCGCACAAGGCCCGGCCGCTATCCGGTCCCGGACCGCATCCCCCACCCCCGCCACGCCCGCCGCTGACCCCCGGCCGGGCGCAACTCCTGCTGCCCCGCCGCACCACGGGCGCTTCCGCCGACCTCGCTCGCCTCACACACCCCGCTCGCCTCACACACCCCGCTCACCCCGCACCCACCCGCCCCGCCTCACACCCAAGGTGATCAAGCTTGACCACATACGCTCCGTTCTCCGCCCTCGACATCGACTCCACCGCCGACGCCGCCACCTCCCAACTCGGCGTAGCTGCCGACCTGTTGGCCCTCCTCAGGGACACCACCACCGAGCCCCGTCCCGATACCCAGCTCGAAGCGCTCACCCTCGCCGTCGCCGCCGACCTGCCCGTACTCCTCTGGGGCGAGCCCGGCATCGGCAAGACCGCCGCCCTCACCCAGCTCGCCGCGTCCCTCGATCTTCCCCTCACCACGGTCATCGCCAGCGTGCACGAGCCGTCCGACTTCTCCGGGCTGCCCGTCGTCGGCGACGATCCCGCCGTGCAGGGCGTTCCGATGGCTCCGCCGGACTGGGCCGTGCGGCTCGTGCGCGCCGGACGGGGGCTGCTGTTCCTGGACGAGCTGTCCACCGCGCCGCCCGCCGTGCAGGCCGCCCTCCTCCGCCTCGTACTGGAACGCCGCATCGGCTCCCTCCAACTGCCGCCGGACGTGCGGATCGTGGCCGCCGCCAATCCGCGTTCCTCGGCGGCCGACGGCTGGGAGCTCAGCCCGCCGCTCGCCAACCGGTTCGTACACCTCCAGTGGACGCACGACCACGAAGTCGTCGTACGGGGCCTCGGCGGTACGTGGCCCCGCGCCGGCCTCCCCCAACTGGACCCGCAGCGGCTCGCGGAGGCCGTGACCTTCGCCCGGCGCGCGGTCTGCGGGCTGCTCGCCGCCCGCCCCACGCTCGTACACCGGCTGCCCACCAGCGAGACCCGCAGGGGCGGGCCGTGGCCGTCGCCGCGCAGCTGGGAGATGACCCTGTGTCTCATCGCCTTCGCGACCGCGGCGGGATCGGACCGCGACGTACTGTCGCAGCTGGTCAGGGGGACGGTGGGGGACGGCCCCGGGCTGGAACTGCTGGCCGCCATCGACCGGATGGACCTGCCGGATCCGGAGATGCTGCTCGCCGACCCGGCCGCCGCCGAACTGCCCGAGCGCGGGGACCTGCGGCAGGCTGTGCTCGACGGCGTGGTGGCCGCGGTGCGCAACCGGCCCGAGCGGGCCCGGTGGGACGCGGCGTGGGCACTTCTCGTACGGGCGATGGAGACCGGCGCCCCCGACCTGGTGGTCGTCCCCGCGACGACCCTCGCCACACTGCGCCAACAGGACTGGGACGTACCGGAGTCGATCGAGCGGCTCGCGGGCGCGGTGAAGCTGTCGCAGCGGGCGGACCGCGCCGCGGGCCGGGTCGCGGCCACCGCACAGGCGGGGGCGGGCCGATGAGTACGCAGGTACAGGAAGGGCCGATGCGTACGCACGTACCGGAAGGGCCGATGAGTGCGCAGGTACAGCAGGATGGGCCGATGAGTACGTACGTACAGGAGGGCGCGCCGGGCATCGGAGCCCTGGGCCTCGACCTCGACAAGCTCTTCGCCGCCCGTCTGCAGGCCGCCCGCGCCCGCCCTTACCTGGCGACCGCGCTCTTCGCCCTGCACACCGTGGCCTCCCGGTCCGTACCCACGATGGCCGTCGACCGGCACTGGCGCTGCTACGCGTCACCGGGGTTCGTGGACCGCACACCGGTCGAGGACCTCGCGGGCATCTGGGTGCACGAGGTGTCCCACCTGCTGCGCGACCACCACGGACGCAGCGACCGGGTCGCGAAGCAGCGCGGACTGACCGGCCCTGCGGAGCGGCTGCGGATGAACATCGCCGCGGACTGCGAGATCAACGACGACGCGTTCGGCGACGGGCTGGCCAAGCCCGAAGGCGCCGTCGACCCGCAGTCGCTGGGCCTCTCCGACGGCGAGCTCATGGAGGACTACCTGCGCCAGTTCCGCCTCGGCCCACGCACCCACCACCTGTCCTGGCTGGACTGCGGCAGCGGCGCCGACGGTCTGGAACGCGAGTGGGACCTGGGCCCGGACGGTGCGCACGGCCTCAGTGCTCAGGAACAGGACGCGGTCCGCTTCCGCGTCGCCCAGGGCATGAAGGCCCGCCCGGGGAGCACCCCGGAGGGCTGGCGCCGCTGGGCGGAACAGGCCTTCCACCCGCCGCAGCCCTGGCGGGACCTGCTGGGTGCGGCACTCCGGGCCGCCACCTCCGGATCGGGTGCGGGCGAGGACTACTCCTACGGCCGCCCCTCCCGCCGCTCGGCCGGTCTGCCCGGCGTCGTCCTGCCCAGCCTGCGCCGCCGCCCGCCCCACGTCTCCGTCGTCATCGACACGTCCGGCTCGGTCAGCGACACCGAACTGGGCAGCGCCCTGCTCGAAGTGGCCGCGATCTCCCGTGCGGTGGGCGGCAGGCGCGACCTGATCAAGGTGCTGTCCTGCGACGCGGCGGCCCGCGTCGCCCACCCGCTGTGCCGCGCCGAGGGCATCGAGCTGGTGGGCGGCGGCGGTACGGACCTGCGCACCGGCTTCGCCGCGGCACTGCGCACGCACCCCCGCCCGGACGTCATCGTGGCCCTGACCGACGGCCAGACCCCCTGGCCGGGCAGCAGGCCCCCTTGCCGGACGGTGGTCGGCCTCTTCAACCGCCGGTTCGGATCCGCCTCGTGGAACGAGAACGACCCGGACTACGTACCGGACATCCCGCCGGACTGGGCCCGGGTCGTGAACATCGGCTGAACACCGGCCGCACCAGCGGTACTTCCCGGCGCCGACCGTGCCGCTTCAGATATCGTGAGCCGATATCGGATCCCATAACGAGGTGCGTCACGCACCGGAGGAGCGAGCTCATGTCGAACGCGCCCACTTCTGCGGGGCTGCCGGACGAGCTGCGGCGGCGCCTCGGGGTGACAGACGCCGTGGTGATCGGCCTGGGGTCGATGATCGGTGCGGGGATCTTCGTCGCGCTGGCGCCCGCGGCCCGGGCGGCGGGCTCGGGGCTGCTGATCGGGCTGGCGCTGGCGGCCGTGGTGGCCTACTGCAACGCGACGTCCTCGGCCCGGCTGGCCGCCCGCTACCCGGCGTCCGGCGGCACCTATGTCTACGGTCGCGAGCGGCTGGGCGAGTTCTGGGGGTACTTGGCCGGGTGGGCGTTCGTGGTCGGCAAGACCGCCTCGTGCGCGGCGATGGCGCTGACCGTCGGTTCGTACGTCTGGCCGGGGCAGGCACACGCCGTGGCGGTCGCCGCGGTGGTGGCACTGACCGCGGTCAACTACACGGGCGTGCAGAAGTCCGCGCTGCTGACCCGGATCGTCGTGGCCGTGGTCCTGGCGATGCTCGCCGTGGTGGTCGTGACGTGCCTGACGTCCGGCCCGGCGGACGCGACCCGGTCGGCCACGGGCTCCGACGCCACCTTCACAGGGGTGCTGCAGGCGGCCGGCCTGCTGTTCTTCGCGTTCGCCGGCTACGCCCGCATCGCGACCCTGGGCGAGGAGGTCCGCGATCCGGCCCGCACCATTCCACGGGCCGTCCCGATCGCGCTGGGCATCACACTCGTCGTCTACGCGCTCGTGGCCGTCGCGGTCCTGGCGGTGCTGGGTCCGCAGCAACTCGGCGCGGCGGCGGCGCCGTTGTCGGACGCGGCGAGGGCCGCAGGGGCCGACTGGCTGGTGCCGGTGGTGCGCGTCGGTGCGTCGGTGGCCGCGCTCGGCTCGCTGCTCGCGCTGATCCTCGGCGTTTCCCGCACCACCTTGGCGATGGCCCGCGACCGGCACCTTCCGCACGCACTGGCCGCCGTCCACCCCAAGTTCCAGGTCCCGCACCGGGCGGAGCTGGTCGTGGGCGCGGTGGTCGCCGCGGTGGCGGCGACGGCGGACGTGCGCGGAGCGATCGGCTTCTCCTCGTTCGGCGTGCTGGCGTACTACGCCATCGCCAACGCCGCTGCCTGGACCCTGACTCCGGCCGAAGGACGCCCGGCCCGGATCATTCCGCTCGCCGGTCTGGCCGGCTGCCTGCTCCTGGCCTTCGCCCTGCCGGAGGCCTCGGTCGTCACGGGCGCCGCGGTGCTGGCTGCGGGCGCGGCCGTGTACGGGGTACGGCGCGGGTCGGCGAGCCGCAGGGCGTAGGACCGGGCCCCGGACCTGCACCCGGAGCTGCACCCGGAGCTGCACCCGGACCTGGTCCCTGACTTGCTCCCGGACCTGCTCCCGGACTTACGGAGCCTCGCCGCCGAGGACCTCGCGGGCCAGCTCCCTGAGCGCCCGGCGGTCCTCGGCCAGGGCCTCCCGGCCGGCCCCGGTCGCCGCGTAGACCCTGCGGGCCCGGCCGTCGACCACCTGCTGCTCGGAGACGAGCAGTCCGTCCGCCTCAAGGCGGTGCAGGGTCGGATAGAGGGTGCCGGGGCTGATCCGGTAGCCGTGCCGGGCGAGCTCCTCGGTCATCCACGCGCCGTGGATCTCCTGCGCGGCAGCGTGGTGGAGGATGTGCAGCCGCACCGCCGCCCGCTGGAATTCCCGCATGCCGGGCACCCCCTTGGAAGTAGTGACGAAACCGATATCGGCTTCCGATGCTACGTGTCGAGGGAGGCCAGGGTGTCGCGCAGCCAGGCCAGTTCGGCCCGGCTGGTGGCCCGGGCGATGGTGAGGACGCCGCGTCGGAAGGGATCCGCCAACTCCTCGGCACGCAGCGGGCGTTCCCCGTCGTAGAAGAAGCTGGCCGGTTCCTCCAGGAAGTCGAGCCGGCGCCGCAGCACGCCGGCCTGCTCCCGGGGTGCGTCCAGGTGCCGCAGGAATGCCAGCACGGTGAACCAGCGGTTCTCGTCGGTGATGTCGGACCTGGCGGGTTCCCGCAGCCTGTGCCGCAGCTCGGTGCGGCCCTCCTCGGTGAGGGTGAGGACGTGCCGTGGCGCCGCCGCGGATCCGGGTTGCGTCTCGCGGGCGAGGAGTCCCGCCTTCTCCAGCCGTTTGATGGCCGGGTACAGGGTGCTCTCCGCGACCGGCCGCACGTGTCCGGTCAGCGCCGTGATGCGTTTGCGCAGTTCGTAGCCGTGCAGGGGGGCGTCGTAGAGGAAACCGAGGATGGCGAGCTCCAGCATGCCCTCATTCTGGCGCACGCCGACGGCTGCGTCATACATCGAGTACGTAGTACTACGTGAGCGATGTATGGTCGCGGAGGATCGACGGGATCCGAACCGGAAGACGGAGGGCAGGCCCCATGCAACAGGCGACGTTCCACGCAGAGAGCTGTATCCGCTGGACCGAGGTCGACGGGGCGGGGCCCGCGCGGGTGTACGTGCACGGGCTCGGCTCGGCCTCGACGGTGTACCACGCGCACATCGCGGCCAGGGCCGAACTGGCCGGGCGGCGCTCGCTCTTCGTCGACCTGCCGGGACACGGCATCAGCGACAGGCCCGCGGACTTCGGCTACACGCTGGAGGAGCACGCGGACGCTCTCGCCGCGGCCCTCGACGCGGCAGGGGTGGCAGGGGCCGAGATCGTCGGGCACAGCATGGGCGGCGCGGTCGCGGTCGTCCTCGCCCACCGGCGGGGCGACCTCGTCTCGCGCCTCGTCGTCACGGAGGGCAACCTCGACCCGAATCCGCCGGCCGCGGCGGGCAGCAGCGGCATCGCGGGCTGCACCGAGGACGAGTTCGTGACGGGCGGCGGCCATGCGCGCGCACTGGCGAAGGTCGGCCCCCTGTGGGCGGCCACGATGCGCCTCGCCGACCCCCTCGCCCTGCACCGATGCGCCGTGGGGCTCGTACGCGGCACCCGGCCCACCGTGCGCCACATGCTGGAGGAGCTGAAGACCGACCGGGTGTACGTCCAGGGCTCACGCAGCGGCGAACTCCCGGGCGAGGACGCTCTGGTGGCCGCGGGTGTACGGGTCGTCCACGTGCCCGAGGCGGGTCACAACGTCATGTTCGACAACCCGGCGGCGTTCGCGGCGGCCGTCGGCGGCTCCGTGGCGGTGGGGGAGTCCGGGGGAGGGCCCGTGGGGGAGCCGAAGCGGGCCAGGTAGTGCCAGACCTTCTTGACGGACTGGGGGTCGTGGCGGCCGGTGTTCGCGGCGGCTCCGACGATACGGGGGTCGAGGTGGCCGTCCTCGGCGATCTCGGCGCCGAGGTCCACGTACTCCTGGCCCCGGTATTCCGGGTGGCGGCGCAGGTCCGCGACGCCGAGGCGCAGGCCCGGGTGCCACTCGACGGGGAACGGAAGCCGGCGGGCGTCGGCCTCCACCGCCGTGCCGCGGAAGCTCGGGTCCAGGACCAGGGCCTCGACGTCGTGGTCGAGTCTGACGGGGCCGTGCACCTGGGCCTCGATGTAGTCGTCGAGCGCGTCCTGGTGGTCGGCCTCGGCGAGCTCGATGAGTGACATCCGCGCGGCGACACCGAAGTCCGAGGGCTCGGTGAAGCTGTCCGGGTAGCAGAACGTGGCCCGGGCGAGGCTCTGCCCGGTCAGCCGGAGATGGGCCGAGCCGAAGCGCGGCGCCGCACCGACGGCCTGCTGCCGGAAGTTCAACGCGCCGTAGACCGGGCGCTCTTGGGCCGGGGCGTGGTCGTACGCGCCGCCGAAGATGCGGCTCTCCCAGCGCCACCTGTCGCCGCCCGGGCGGGCCGTCAGCCCTCCGTTGCTGGTGCCCGTGACGAATTGGGGGAGGTACGTCCCGTCCTCCGCCAGCTTCTCCAGGATCGGCCGCCCGCCGGTCAGGCGGTCCGGGTGGAAGTTGAGCGTGATGCGCAGCCGGGGGTCGAGCGGCCCGCCCGAAGACAGGGCTCCGACGTGGCGGAGCGCGTGCTGCTGCGAGGGTCGGGGCACGTCGGAGCTCATGGTGGGAGTGTGCCGCAGGGGGCGGTGGAGGTGCAGCCGGATTCTTCGGCAGGCGCGGTGGCTTCGGTCAGGATCCGTCGTGCGGGAGCCGGTGCCCGGCCGGCTTCAGCAGGGTGGCGTGGGTCTGCTGGTCGGCCGCCACGATCAGGCCGCCCGTGCTTGCGTCGAGCGGGCGCCCGTCGATGCCGGTCACCACGCAGCCTGCGGCCTCACACAGGGCGATACCGGCCGCGAAGTGCACGCTGTCGCGCAGATCGCCGCCGTCCGTGAGGTACGCGGCCCGTCGGCCGGCGGCGACCCAGGCCAGGGCCAGGGTGGTGGAGACGACGCGTGGCCTGAAGTGCTCGGCGAATTCGGGGGAGTTGAGGAGGCCGGCGGCCCGGAAGCCCGGTGCGTGGGGGAACGGCGGATCGAGGTTGAGGTCCACCAGACGGGAGGCCGACGAGGGGGTCAGCTCCTCGTCCGCGCCGTTCCGGCGGACCCGGGCGCGTACGCCGTCGGTCCAGAAGACCTCGTCGGAGAACGGGTCGGCAGCCGCGGCCGCCGCGATGTCGGAATCCACCCGGAGGGAGACGTTCACCGCGACCAGCATGGTGTGCACGGCGTAGTTGAGCGTGCCGCACAACGGGTCGACCAGCCATCTGCGCCGTGCGCCGTCCGCGCCGGTGTGGCCGCTCTCCTCGCCGGTCACGGCATCGTCGGGCCGTGCGGCGCGCAGGACGTCGAGGATGGTCCGCTCCGCCGCGAGGTCGGCGGCCGTCGCGAAGTCACCGGCGGACTTCTCGACCCGCGCCATCGCCGTCCCGTACATGTCGCGCACCACGGCCGCACCCGACTGGGCAGCTACCAGGGCAAGTTGAGCGTCGTCAGTCATGGCAGTGATCCTTTCATCCCCCGGATCTCGCAGGCGTAGCGGCGCCGTGCCGTCAGCTCATCGCCCCCGCCCGTGCAGCCGCCACCGCCGCAGCCGCCGCGCGGTCCGCCGCCGTCTCGTCCAGTGGTTCGCCGGTGTTGAGGAAGGCGTAGTAGAGGGGTGCGGACACGGCGGCGACCACCCGGCGCGGATCGGTCCCGGCCGGCAGTTCGCCGCGTTCGACCGCGTCGGTGACGCAGCCCGCCCACTCGGTGATGCGTACGGCGTAGAAGCGGTGCAGGGCCCGGGCGGCCTGGTCGTTGCAGAGGGAGGCGGCGATCAGGGACTTGAAGAGGCGGCCCTGACGGGGGTCGGTGAGGGTCCTGACGACGAGGCGGGCGTTCTCCCGGAGATCCTTCTCCGCGCTGCCGGTCCTGGCGCGGGGGAGGGACTGTTCGGCCATGTCGTCGAGCAGGTCGGCGGCGAGGGCGCCCGGGGTGCCCCAGCGCCGGTAGACGGTCGTCTTGCCGACCCCCGCGATACGGGAGATCTCCGCCAGGTCGAGGGCGGTGAAGCCGTGCTCCGCGAGGAGGTCGCCCGCCGTGCCGAGGACCGCCTCGCGCACGCGGGCGGTGCGGCCTCCGGGACGGACGGTGCCGGGTGCGGTGGGTTCCGTCATGGCTGGCTCCTTCGGCAGAGGGGGCGTGCGAGGGGTGCGCACATACGAGAAGTCTAATCGGAACTGGGGTTCCCTTACGAGAGGCGAGGGTGCTACTTTCTTCGACGTAACGGAACTCCAGTCCCGTTTAAGTGATCGGAAGGAATCTCCGCCATGTCCAGAACCACCACTGCGCCTGCACCGGCCGACGCCGCCGAAGCCCGGCCCGGCACTCGGCCCGAGCGCCTCACCGGCAACCTCAAGGTGGTCCTCGCCGTCCTCCTCATCGCCCAGTTCATGCTCGCCGTCGACTTCTCGATCCTGAACGTGGCGCTGCCCGCCATCGGCGACGGCCTCGGCTTCTCCCTCTCCCACCTCCAGTGGATCGCCACCTCCTTCGCGCTGAGCGCCGCCGGCTTCACCCTCTTCTTCGGCCGCATCGGCGATCTCATCGGCCGCAGGCGGATCTTCCTCGCCAGCATCGGACTGCTCGGCCTGTCGTCCCTGGTCGGCGGTCTCGCCACCAGCCCCGAAGTGCTCCTCGTCGCCCGCGTCGCCCAGGGCCTGGCCACCGCCGCCGCCACTCCGGCCGGCCTCGCCCTGCTCACCACCGCCTTCCCCGAGGGGCCGCTGCGGCAGAAGGCGCTCGGGCTCAACGGGGCGCTGATGTCGGCCGGGTTCACCACCGGAGCCGTCCTCGGCGGCGTACTCACCGATCTGCTCTCCTGGCGCTGGGCGTTCTTCATCAACGTGCCCGTCGCCGTCGGCGTCCTGCTCGTCGCACCCGCCGTCATCAAGGAGTCCCGTCCCGCCGACCGCCCGAAGATGGACCTTCCCGGCGCGCTCTCGGTCACCCTCGGCCTGCTGAGCATCGTCTACGGACTGACCCAGGCCGGCGAACACGGCTGGACCCACCCCGTCGCCCTCGCGGGACTGCTCGTGGGCGCCGTACTCCTCTTCGTCTTCCACCTCGTCGAGCGCAGGGCGGCCCAGCCGCTGGTCCCGCTGCACGTCCTGAAGAAGCCGACCGTGGCGTGGGGCAACGTGCTCGGCCTGCTCGCCTTCGTCACCGAGACCTCCCTCGTCTACCTCCTCACCCTCTACATGCAGAAGACCCTCGGCTTCTCCGCCCTCACCGCGGGCATCTCCTTCGGAGTCCTGGGCCTGGGCACCGTCGTCGGCGGCATCTTCGCCTCGAAGGTCATCTCCCGCACCTCCACCCTGACCGCGCTGGTCGCCGGCGGGCTGCTCCAGGCCGCCTTCACCGCGATCCTGCTCCTGCTCGGGCCGACCTCCGCCTCCATGGGCCTGCTGCTGCCCGCCACCTTCCTGGGCGGCGTCGGCAACATGCTCGTCATCGTCGGCTTCATGGTCACCGCCACCACCGGCCTCCCCGACCGCGAACAGGGCCTCGCCACCGGCCTGGCCAGCATGTCCCAGCAGGTCGGCATCACGATGGGCACCCCGATCATGTCCGCGATCGTCGCCGCCACGACGGCGGGAGCCGTCACCGCGGGGGCGATCCTCGACGGCGTGAGCGTCGCCATCGCCGTCAATGCGGCACTCGTACTCGTCGGAGTCCTCATCGCCGCAGTGTTCCTGCGTACGAGCCGTACGAGCCGTACGAACGGTACGGAGCAGCGCCAGGCCGTCGGCGCGTGACGGGGCGCAGAGCAGCAGGGCGTCCACGCCCGGCTCACTGCCCCGGCAGCAGCCGGGTCCGCGCGTCGGGGAGTTTGGCCCACCAGTGGTGGTACCGGCTGTAGACACGGGGCTCGCGGTCGGCCAGCAGGGCCGTCAACGACCGCACTTCCACGGCGAGTTGCTCCCACTGCTCGGGCGGCAGCTCGTGGAAGGCCGTGACTTCGATGCCGCCGTCGGACGGCCGCCACACCCCGGCCACGTAACCGTCGACCAGCAGGGTGGGCAGCACGTCGCCGTTGTTGCGGATGACCAGCCGCCGGTAGTCCGGCGGGATGATCCGGCTGCGGTCGGCGTACGCCAGCAGGCTGCTGTCCCACATGGCCATGAGGCGCGGCGGGGCCGGTGTGTCACCCGGCGGGCGCGGCGCACCGGGGACGTCGAACAGGGCGGTGCCGTCCGGCCCTTCGAGCTGCTCGACCGCGTCACCGAGCGCCTGCAGCGCCTGACGTACGGGAGTGCGCCCCACCAGGGTGAACTGGGCCACGTCCGCCACCGACGCCGGGCCGAATCCGGCCAGATAGCGCAGTACGAGCGCCTGCAGCGACTCCGGCATCACCTCGCGGCCCGCGGGCATCGGGGGCGTACCCGCGGCGACGTACGACGGCCGGGCGCCGAACGACCACGGCCCGCCCGCCGGCGCGTGAAGCAGCGGCGCACAGGCCCGCAGCCCCCACCACGCCCCGGTCTTCAGGTCCGCACCCACCCGTTCCCCGACCCAGGCCTCCAGCTCGGCGGCCTTCCGGGGCCGGTCCGCGAACTCAAGCAGCTCCGGTACGAGCCGGTCGCAGTCGGCGGGAGTGAGGCCCGTGGCGGCGAAGCGGTCGCCGAGGCGCGCGGCGCGCAGCGTCGGCCGCATCGCCTCGCGGAACACCTGGTAGTCCTCGGCCAGCACCGCGTGCAGCGTGAGCCGCAGCAGGGTCGCCTTGACGACCGCACGCCCGGTGAACGCGGCGTCCAGGTCGGCGGGGGCGAAACCGCTGAGCCGGTTCCACAGCGCGAGATACGGCGAGGGCGCGTGCTGCGCCTGGAGCGCGACAATCTGTCTGAGCGCGTCCTCGACGCTCAACGGCTGCCGTTCCAGGAGGAGTTGGCGGTGGAGTGTGGCCCGGTTGAGGTCGCGTGCGGTGATCGTCGGCATGCTCAGGATTGTGCCTCGTCCAAGGCGGTGCGTGCGGCGATCCCCTCGGTGAGGAGGCTGAGGGAGAACTCGAACTGGGCGTCGGGGGAAGGAGGCTTCAGCTTGCCGAGCCGGTTCAGGTGGGGGAGCTCGACCTCCGGCTTCGGGTCCGCATCCCCCTCCGGGCGCAGCCAGGACGGTGGCAGGCGTTCCAGGTCCTCGGGGTCCAGGTGTGCGGGCGGGCGGTCGTGGAGGACGTCCTGGAACTCAACGAATCCCACCACGTGCCGGATCGTCTCCATGCAGGCGTAGTACGCGTCCTCCAGCGGCAGCCCGATCCGCACGAAGAACCCGATCAGCGCGTCCACGTTGCGCAGCATCACCGGGTGCCTGGCCCTCGTGATGTTCTCGCTCAGCGCGAGGGTGGTCATGCCGGGGTGGCGCCGGTAGTGCGCGCGCAGGTCCCGGCAGAAGGCACGCAGGCTGTCCCGCCAGAGCCCGGGGGCGGCGGACAGCTCCGGCGGGTGCCAGTCGGACTCGAACAGCTCGGCGGCGAGGGTGATCAGGTCGCGCCGGTCCTCGACGTAGTTGTACAGCGCGCGGGGCGAGACGCCCAGGTCGGCCGCGAGCGAGCGCATCGTCAGCTCGGCCGGGCCCCGGCGGCCCAGGAACTCCAGCGCGGCCCGCCCGACCGCATCGCGGGTCAGGGTGGCGCGCCCCTTGCGGTGGGTCGGCCGGCGCCGGGCCGTACCCGCGTGCTGGGTTTCGTCGTCGCTGCTCATCGGGGAACGAGGCTAGCAAGCCCTTGAACTTCACACCCGTTGACTTTAAGAGGGCCGATCGACAGAGTGGCCGACCAAGGGTCACCTAACTCCACCCCAACTCCCCTTCCTGGAGCCGCTCATGTCCCGGGCACGCCCCGCCACGGCCATAGCCATGGACCTCTCCCCGCTACGCGAAAGCAGAGACTTCCGGCTGCTGTACGCCGGATTCCTCGGCGCACTGTTCGGCACGCTGATGACCAGCGTGGCGGTGGCCTGGCAGATCTACGAGCTCACCGGATCCGCCGCCCACGTCGGCCTGGTCAGCCTCGCCAGGGCCTTCCCGCTGGTGGTCGGCGTGCTCGTCGGCGGCGTACTGGCGGACCGTCTCGACCGTCGGACGCTGATGCTCGCCACCCGGCTCCCACTGACCCTCGTCGCAGCCGCGCTGGCGGTCAACGCGCTCCTGGCCGACCCGTACGTCTGGCTCATTTACCTCTGCACCGGCCTGACCGGACTCTTCGCCGGACTCGGCGGCCCGGCCATGCTCGCGGCCATCCCCGCCCTCGTCGGCACCGAACGCCTCGCCGCGGCAGGCGCGTTGACGTCCGCCTCCACCCAGCTGGCGGCCCTGCTCGGTCCGGCCGTCGGCGGTCTGCTCGTCGCGGGTCCGGGGCTCGCCGCCTGCTTCGCCGTCGACGCGGTCGGCTTCCTCGCCTTCTCGCTGGCGCTGCTGTTCGTACGGCCGCTGCCTCCCGCCGCCACCGCCGGCACGGGCAAGGGGGTCAGGCAGTCGTTCGCCGCCGTCGCGGACGGCGTGCGGTACGTGCGGGGGCACCGCCTCATCGTCGGCCTGCTCCTCATCGACGCCGCGGCGATGGTCTTCACGATGCCGCAGGCGCTCTACCCGGTCCTGGCCGACCAGCAGTTCGGCGGCGGCCCCGGAGTCGTCGGGCTGCTGTACGCGGCTCCCGCGCTCGGCGCCCTGGTCGGCGCGGCCACCAGCGGCTGGACCGGCCGGGCGGGCGGCCACGCGCTCATCGGCGCCGTACTGCTCTGGGGCCTCTCCCTCACCGGTTTCGGCGCGACCTCCCTCCTTCCCCTCGCCCTGCTGCTGCTCGCCCTCGCGGGACTCGGCGACCTGATCTCCGAGACCCTGCGCTCCGCCCTCCTCCAGCACGGCACGCCGGACGCACTCCGCGGTCGGGTCAGCAGCCTCTGGATGGTCCAGGCCTCGGTCTCCCCGGCCCTCGGCAACGCGGGCCTCGGCTTCCTCGCCGAACTCACCACCGCCCGCACCGCGGTGATCACCGGCGGCCTGGTCTGCGTCGCCGCCACGCTCGCGGTGGCCGCCGCCTTCCCGGCCCTCCGCGGGGCGACTCTCGCCGAGCCGTCCTGACACCGCGGGGGCCGGGGCAGCACACGGCGGGGGCCGGGGCGGCAGACCGTGAGGGCCGGGGCGGCACACGGCGGGGCCGGGGCGGCAGACGGCGGGGGCCGGGGCGGCTCGGCCTTCGCCCCGACGGCCGACCCGTTAAGCTACAGGCGCCCCGCGGGGGAAGCCGGTCGAATTCCGGCGCTGACCCGCAACGGTGGGCGGAGCGAACTCCACGCTCCGCAAGCCCGATTACCCGCGGCGGTGAAGGCTCCTGACAATTCGCCGTGGACTGCGAGAGGTGCTGCACAGGGCGCCCCGCGTCCCGGGCCGCTGCTTCCGGCGCGCAGCGCACGGCCCGAGGCGAAAGCGAACCGCCCGTGGCCACATCCTTCGCCCATGCCCATGACGCCCATGCCCACGATGCCGACGGCCACGCCCGCGTCGGCACCGGTGACAGCGCCGGGGCCGGTCCCGCGCCACCCCGGCGTGCGTCCGTACCGCTGCTCGTCATCGCCCTGGGGACCGCCCTCCTGCTCTCCCTCGTCTGCGGGGCGGGCATCGGGGCGTCCGGGCTCACCTGGGGCGAGGTGCTGCGGTATCTGTGGGCCGGACTGAGCGGCGGGACGATATCCGCCGAGCAGGTCCCGACGTACACCATCGTCTGGGAACTGCGCTTCCCGCGCGCCGTGCTGGCCGCCGTCGTCGGGGCGGGTCTGGCCGGCATCGGCGTCGCCGCACAGGCCATGGTGCGCAACGCACTCGCCGATCCGTTCGTCCTCGGGATCTCGTCGGGTGCGGCCGTCGGCGCCAACGCCGTGCTGCTTTTCGGGGCGCTCGGGGCGCTCGGCGTCTGGGCGCTGTCCGCGGCGGCCTTCGGCTCCGCGCTCCTGGCGATGGTGCTGGTGTACGCGATCGCCCGCACGCCGCGCGGGCTGACGCCGCTGCGGCTCGTGCTGACCGGGACGGCGATGTTCTACGGCTTCTCGGCGATCACCACGTTCATGGTCTTCGCCGCCGAGCGCGGCGAGGCGGCCCGCTCCGCGATGATGTGGCTGCTCGGCAGCCTCGGCGGCGCCAACTGGGCCTCCGTACCGATCGCC
Source organism: Streptomyces sp. NPDC054863 (assembly GCF_053610825.1). Taxonomy (NCBI): domain Bacteria; kingdom Bacillati; phylum Actinomycetota; class Actinomycetes; order Kitasatosporales; family Streptomycetaceae; genus Streptomyces; species Streptomyces sp. NPDC054863. The sequence goes on from NZ_JBSGZD010000003.1 coordinate 16,109, forward strand.
GCCGCAGCCGTGATCGGCGGGCTCGCCCACCTCATGTGGTCCGCGCGCCGGCTGAACGCCCTCGCGATGGGCGACGAGACCGCCGCCTCGCTCGGCGTGGACGCGGGACGGCTGCGCAAGGAGCTGTTCCTGGTGACCGCGGCCGTCACGGGCTGCGTGGTCGCGGTCAGCGGGGCGATCGGCTTCGTCGGCCTGATGGTCCCGCACGCCGTACGCATGCTGGTCGGCGCCGACCACCGGCGGCTGCTCGCCGTCGCCCCGCTCATGGGCGCGGTCCTGCTGGTCTGGGTGGACATCCTGTCCCGCACGGTGCTCGCCCCCGTGGAACTCCCGGTCGGCGTACTCACCGCGGCCATCGGCGTGCCGTGCTTCGTCCTGCTGATGCGCCGCAATTCGTACAGCTTCGGAGGCGTGTGATGCGTATCGACATCGAGGACCTGACCGTCGAGATCGCCGGTGCGCGCCTCGTCGAGGACGTCGTGCTGCACGCCGGTGACGGGCAGCTCGTCGGGCTCGTCGGCCCCAACGGCAGTGGAAAGTCAACCCTGTTGCGCTGTGTCTACCGGGCGCTGCGGCCCGCCGGCGGGACCGTCCGCCTCGACGGCGACGACCTGCACGCGATGACCGCGCGCGAAGGCGCCCGGCGGCTGGCCGCGCTGCCCCAGGAAGCGGTCGCCGAGTTCGACTTCACGGTCACCGAGGTCGTGGAGATGGGACGGCTGCCGCACCAGCGGTCGGTGGCCCGGACCAGCGACGAGGACCGGCAGGTGTGCGCGAGCGCGCTCGCCGGGGTGGGCGCCGCCCACCTCGCGGGGCGCGGCTTCCTCACCCTCTCCGGCGGCGAGAGGCAGCGCGTCCTGATCGCCCGCGCGCTCGCCCAGCAGCCGCGGGTGCTCGTCCTCGACGAGCCCACCAACCACCTCGACATCGCCCAGCAGCTGGATGTGCTCGCCCTGGTGCGCGGCAGCGGGCTGACCGTGCTCACCGCACTGCACGACCTCAACCTCGCGGCCCTCCACTGCGACCTGCTGTACGTCATCGACGCGGGGCGGATCGTCGCCCACGGCGCCCCGCACGACGTGCTCACGCCCGAGCTGCTGGCCGAGGTCTTCGGCGTACGGGCGCACCGCGTGCCGCACCCGGAGTCCGGCGCCGTACAGCTGCTCTTCGACCGCCTCCAGCCCGCCACTCCCTAAGGAACCACGGCCCCATGCGCACACGCCCCGCCGCCCTCGCCACCGTCGCCGCCCTCGCTCTCAGCGGCTGCGGCGCGCAGGTCACCCCGGCCGCCCACGACAAGGCCGCCGGAAGCCACTACCCCGTCACCGTCGAGAACTGCGGCGAGAAGAAGACCTACGCCAAGGCCCCGCAGCGCGTGGTCACCAACGACGTCGGCATCACCGAGATCATGTTCGCGCTCGGCCTCGAAGAGAACATGGCGGGCTTCGTGATGCCCGACGACAAGGGCGACCTGGACTCCGTCCCCTGGAAGGGCGGTTACAGCAAGGTCAAGTGGCTCTCGAAGAAGCAGATCAACAAGGAGATGGCCCTCGACGCCCGCGCCGACCTCGTCTTCGCGGGCTGGAACTACGGCTTCAACGAGGGCGAGGGCTTCACCCCCGCCGATCTCAAGAAGGTCGGCATCGACTCGTACCTGCTGAGCGAGTCCTGCCGCAACGGGCGGGGCGGCACGGCCCGCGGCGTGATGCCGCCGCTCGACGCGCTCTACACCGACCTGGGCAACCTGGGCCGGATCTTCGACGTGGAGGACCGCGCGGAGGCCCTCGTCGCGAAGTTCCGCAAGCAGGTGGCCGACGCGCAGGCCGGAGCCCTCAAGGGCGCCGACCGGCCGCGGGTCTTCCTGTACGACGGCGGGCAGGACAAGCCGTTCACCTCGGGTCTGTACGCCGCGCCGCACGACATCATCACCAGGGCGGGCGGCGACCACGTGATGAAGGACCTCAAGGACAGCTGGGCGACGGTGGGCTGGGAGACCGTCGTCGCACGCGACCCCGAGGTGATCGTGATCAACAACTACGGGGACACGACCGCCGAGCAGAAGCGGAAGTTCCTGAAGTCCTACCCGCCGCTCGCAGGCGTCTCCGCGGTCAAGAACGACCGGATCGTCGTCCTCGACTACGCGGAACTGGTGGAGAGCCCGCGCAACCCCGGCGCGATCGTCTCGCTCGCGGCCGACCTGAAGAAGCTCGGCGTGCCCCGTTCCTGAGGCCCGCCGGTCCGCCTACCACCAGTAGGCGGGGTACTTCGGTGCGTTGCGCCGCAGCCGGGAGGCGACGTACTCCGTCAGCACCACCAGCACGGCGGCCCCGATCAGCAGCGGTACGAACCTGGCCGGGGCCGGTGTCTGGAGCACGACGACCACGGTGGTGGCGCACGCGGGGGAGTGCGGGGTGCGCGCGAGCGTCATCAGCGCCAGGGTGAGCCCGGCCGCCACGGCAGCGGCCCAGGCGCTGCTGCCGACCGCCGCCAGTACGCCGTAGCCGACCGCGGCCCCCAGCAGATGGCCGACGACCACGCTGCGGGGCTGGGCCAGCGGCATGGTCGGCGCACTGTGCACGAGCGCGGCGCTGGCGGCGAGGGAGGGGATGAGTACGGGCTCGTGGATCGCCGCACCGATGCCGACGAGCCCCAGCAGAACGGCGGTGGCGACACCGACACTGTGCAGGGCGGCAGCGGGCGCCGGCCGTGCCGGAGCCCGGCCCGCGATCCTCCACCGGCGCGTCCCGGGCCCGGGTTCCGGCGGGACGGGGTGGTCGGACGCGGGACGCGGGGCGGCGTCGAGACTCATGGGGAGCGCATTTCACGTAGGGGCAGGCGTACGGACAGGGGTAGGCGTACGGACAGGGGCAGGCGTACGGAGGGTCGGCTCGAAAATCTATCCGCCGCCGTGACGCGGGTGGACACCAGGGCCCGAGGACGCCCAGGCTCGGGACACGGCTCGCCACGGAACACGGCGCCCGCAGTTGCTCGCGCTGCGGGACCCTACTTCCGGGCATGGACGACCTCTGACCGGTTCAGTTCCCCTTGACGATCTTGCCCGCGTCGACCTTGTCGCCCGCCGAGTTCTTGGTGACCGACTCGGGGATCGGCTTGTCCGCCCGGAGCGACGCCCAGAGCAGGTCGGACTGTTCCTTCAGCGGGACGACGCGGTCGTTGTCCTTGAGGTCGTAGTCGATGGGCAGAGTGATCATGTTCATGTTCTTCGGCTCGATGCCGGTGAGGCTGTTGGCGAAAGTGATCAGGGAGGTCACCGAGCTGAGCTGCGAGTCCGTGGTGAGCGTCTGGGTGGCGGTGTCGGCGAGGTCGTAGAGCTTCTTCGGGTTGCTGAAGATGCCGACGTCCTTGACCTGGTCCATCAGCGCCTTGACGAACGCCTGCTGGAGCTGGATGCGCCCCAGGTCGCTGCCGTCGCCCACGCTCTTTCGCGTACGGACGAGGCCGAGGGACTGCTCGCCGTTCAACCGGTTGGTGCCGGCCGGGAGGTCGAGCAGGCTCTTGGGGTCCTTGATCGCCTTGTTGGTGGTGACGGAGACGCCGCCGAGGGTGTCGACGAGCTTCTTGAAGCCGCTGAAGTCGACTTCCAGGTAGTGGTCCATGCGGATGCCGGACAGCTGCTCCGCGGTCTTCACCGCACAGACGGGCCCGCCGATCTCGAAGGCGGTGTTGAACATCTGCCGTTCGGCGGCCGGGCGGAGCTTGGTGCGGCCCTGGCACTCGGGGCGGGAGACCAGGGTGTCGCGCGGGATCGAGACGACGCTGGCCTTCTCGCTCCCCTTGTGGACGTGCATGATCATCGCGGTGTCGGAGCGTGCGTTGCCCACGTCCTTGCCGTACTTGTTGTTCTCGTCGCCCTGCCTCGAATCGGAGCCGAGCACCAGGATGTCGAGGGAACCGTTGTCGGTCTCCGGCGGCCTGCTGTTGCCCAGCGCGCCTTCGATGTCGACGCTCTTGAGGTTCCCGTCGAGCGTGAAGTACATCCAGCCGAGACCGACGCCGCCCACGAGCACCACACCGGCCAGGACCCGGACCACGATTCCGGCTCTGCTGCGAGGTCTGCGTTTCCCGCGGCGGTTCGCCGCACGTCCCCGGCCCCCGGACCGGGCGCGGCGGGCAGCGGCACGACCGCCGTACTCGGGGGTGGGCTCGTCACCGTGCGGGCTGTCCTGCCGGCCGGGGGCGGGCTGCTGAGCGCGCCGGCCACCGGTCTGTTTCCGGCGGTTGCCGGTGGACCGTATTCGGTCGTTCCGGTCGCTCCTGCCACGGTTGCCCATGTGATCCTCAACTCCTCGTGATGCCCGGGTACCCCCTGCCGCCATGGAACGGGGAATGGGAAAGTCGACTTTTCGCACACGTCCTGCGTCGGACGTCGACAGGTCAGACTTTCGAACATGCAGAAGGGTTGCACACGAAAAGGCCACACCGGCGTCCCCATGTGTCCATGTAAGGGGAAGCAAATTTTGCGCCCATCCGCAAGGTGCAAGACAAGGCAGGCAAAGGGGCCGGACGCTGCCGCACCACCCGCATACGGTACGAATTCCCATGTGACCGCACACCCTCGGCCCGCGACCGTTCGCGTCTTCGTCGCCCTCGCCCCGCCCGACGCAGCAAAGGAGGAACTCGAACAGGCACTGCGTCCCGCCTACGACGCGCACCCGCGCATGCGGTGGAACCGCATCGAGGACTGGCACATCACGCTGGCGTTCCTCGGCGAACTCCCGGTCGCCGCCGCCGCACTCCTGCGCCCGCCGCTCGCGGACCTCGCGGCGTCCCGGCCGCCCCTCACCCTGGCGCTGCGCGGCGGCGGGCACTTCGACGAACGGGTGCTGTGGAGCGGCGTCGACGGCGACCTCGGCGCACTGCACCTGCTCGCCGCCGAGGTGCGGGCCGTGGTCAAGGACTGCGGCATCCCCTTCGAGGACCGGCCGCTGCGCCCCCACCTGACCCTGGCCCGGGCCCGCCGCACCGACCCCACTGCCGCCGGTGAGGCCGCCGCCGGACTCACCGGCTTCACCGGCCGCCCCTGGCAGGCCGCACGCCTGCACCTGGTCGGCAGCAACATCGGCAGGGGCCCGGGGCCCATCCACTACCGGGACATCGAATCCTGGGCCTTCGGCGGGTGAGGGAGGGGCGCCCGGTGAGGGGCGGGCGCCCGGTGCGGGCCAGGTGCGCTCAGCGGCCCTCCGTCCGGCACTACTCCCAGCGGCCCTTTCCCCAGCTCTCTCAGCGGCCCCCCTCCAGCACGTGCCGCAACGTCTTCGCGAACTCCTCGGGCGCCCCCTGCTGGCCGAACTCCCCGCCCAGGAAGCCGCCGTGGTGGCTGGGGAAGACGGCCGGCCCGGTACCCAGCTCCGCCGCGACAGCCGCGGCGGCGCGGGCAGTGAACTCCCCCTCGGACTCCTGACCCGCCGCGAGCACGATGCGGGTCGAGGCGGCCCGCAGGGCGGCGAAGTCGGGCGAGAAGCCGGTGCAGCCGCGCATGTTCTGACCGAGCAGCGGGTCGTCGCGGGAGCCGTCGTCCTCGGTCGGCAGACCGAAGTCGGCGGGGGAGGGGGCCGGTTCGTCGGCCCAGTCGGCGGGGAAGAGGCCCTTCCGGCCCGCCATCGCGATGAACTTCGCCATGCCGGGCCCGAACCCCTCACGCAGGTACGTCGCGCGGATGTCCGCACAGACCTCCAGCACGACCTCCCGGTCCGGCACCACCTGGGCCGTCGGCGGCTCGTGCGCGACGAGGGTGCGCACCAGCGCGGGGTGCCGGGCGACCAGGGCGAGCGCGTTGACCGCCCCGCCACTGCTGGCGAACATGTCCACCGCCCCGGCACCGGCCGCCTCGATGATGCTCCGCAGGTCCTCGGCGTGCTCCTGCGGCGTCGACTCCGCCGCGCCGTCGTCGCGCGTACTGCGGCTCACGCCCCGCGGGTCGTAGGTGAGGACCGTACGGTCGGTGAAGTGGGAGGCCAGCGTGGCGAAACCGCTCGCGTCCATGGGCGATCCGATCAGGAACAGGACGGCGCCGCCTTCCGTGCCGTCCCCGGTGCCGCGACGGATGTCGTAGGTGAGCGTGGCACCGGGGACGGACAGGGTGCGGGTCTCTGTTTCGGGCATGGCAGGCTCCTCTGGCGTGGTGTGGTGTGACGTTTTTCCGTTGCCATGGGTAGACCTGGGGACCGGTGGGAACTCATCGGTCCCGGCGGGCCCCGTCAGTCCGGGCAGAACTCGTCAGTCCAGGCAGAACTCGTTGCCCTCGGGGTCCGTCATCACGAGGAAGCCGGCGCTCAGCGGGGGAGCGGGCTCGTCGCGGCGCACCCGCTTCGCCCCCAGCGCGACGAGCCGGTCGCACTCGGCCTCCAGCGCCGCCATCCGCTCGTCGCCGTGCAGCCCGGGGGCCGCGCGGACGTCGAGGTGGACGCGGTTCTTGGCGACCTTGTCCTCCGGCACCTGCTGGAAGAACACCCGGGGGCCGTGCCCGTCGGGGTCCTCGATGGCCGATTTCGAGTTGCGCCGGTCCTCCGGTACGCCGATCCGGGCGAGGAAGTCGTCCCACGCGGCAATGGGGTCGGCGCCCTCGGGCAGGTCGACCCCGGGCGGGCCGGGGTGGACGTAGCCCAGTACGTCGCGCCAGAAGGACGACAGGGCACGCGGGTCGTGGGCGTCGAAGGTGACCTGGATCTGGCGGCTCATCGGGATTCCTCCCCGTTCGTGGTGTGACCTGTCGCGGGCGCGGCGGGACTCGTGGTGGCATTCGCGGCGCGATGCGTGTGCAGGTAGAGGTCGCGCAGCAGACAGACCTCGGACAGATGGTGGATCAGCTCGCGGTGGATGTGCAGGACGAGATCGGCCATGGCCAGTCCGGGGTAGGCGGGCTCCTTCTCGCCGACCGGAACCAGGAGCCCGGCCTCGCCGAGACTGCGGACCCCGGCCAGCCAGGTGTCGAGCTGGGTCTTGAGCTGGTCGAGCGCGGTGGCCGCGCTGCCGGCGTACTCCCAGCCCTCGTACGACACCGCAGGCGCGCCGAAGTGCGCCGCGTTGCGTGCGGCGAGCACGCCGACGACGACATGGCCGAGTTGCCAGGCGATCGTGGTGAACGGTGCCGGGTCCGGCTGCGGGAAGGCGAAGTCGATCGTGAAGTCCCCGGCACCGGCCTGCACGGGCGCCGTCGAGGTGCCGCGCGGACGGACGTTCCAGGCGTCAGGCACCGGCGACCAGAAGTACTCGTCGTCGGTGAGGCCTTCGAGGCGGGCCCTGATCTGATGGTCCCAGTGGAACTCCCACTGATCGCGCAGTGTCCGGTTCCAGTCGAGTTCGGTTGCGTTCATGGATCCACCGTGACATCGAAGGCGGACAGGATCGGTCCGCCATTCCTGAAAGGGTGGGCCGTATGGACGCAGCGAGCGGTGACGAGCGCGGGACGACGGAGCGGGTGCTGACCCTGCTCGGGCTGCTGCAGCAGCGCCGGGTCTGGACGGGCCCCGAACTCGCCGCCCGGCTCGGGGTCACGTCGCGCACGGTGCGCCGCGACGTCGAGCGGCTGCGCACGCTCGGCTATCCGGTGCATGCCGGACAGGGCGTCGGCGGCGGCTACCGGCTCGGCCCGGGGAAGGAACTGCCGCCGCTGCTCCTCGACGACGAGGAGGCGATCGCCACCGCGGTCTCCCTGCTCGCCGGCGCCGGCGGCGCGGTCGCGGGCGCGGGCGACGCCGCGCTCCGGGCGCTGAGCAAGCTCGACCAGGTGCTGCCCACCCGGCTGCGGCACGAGGTGCGCGCGCTCTCCGGCTCGGTGGAGTCCTTCGGCGGCGGCCGTACGCAGGTCGGCCCCGAGGTGCTCATGACGCTGGCCCGGGCCTGCCGCGACGAGGTCGAGGCCGGCTTCGACTACCCGGCCGGGGAGGGGGTGCGACGACGGCGGGTCGAGCCCTACCGGCTGGTCGCCTCCGACCGGCGCTGGTACCTCTTCGCCTACGACCTCGACCGCGACGACTGGCGCAGCTTCCGCGTCGACCGGATGACCGAGGTCTCCGCGAGGGCCTGGCGCTTTCGCCCGCGCGCGGCGCCCGACGCGGCGGCGTACGTGCAGGAGGGCGTGGCGAGCCGGGTCTACCCGCACCGGGCGCGCTTCCTCGTCCACGCGCCGACCGAGAAGGTACGCGCGCAGATTCCGGCATCGGCAGCCGTCGTACGGGAGCGGGGGAGCGAGGCCTGCGAGGTGCTCAGCGGCGCCGCCGACCTCGACCTCGTCCTCATGCACGTACTCCTGCTGGGACACGCCTTCGAGGTGCTCGACCCTCCCGAGCTGGCGGAGCGCTGCCGTGTGTGGGCGGAGCGACTGCGGGCGGCCGGGGCCGGGTGATGCGGCCCGTGGTGCATGTGTGCAAGTGGCAATTAACATGACCGCCCACGCACACACCGGCACCGGCCCGCAGCGCATCCACCGGCTGCACACCCACCGGACCCACCGGACCCACCGGACCCACCGGACCCACCGGACCCACCGGACCCACCGGACCCACCGGACCCACCGGACCCACCGGACCCACCGGAAACTGCTCGACGACGGACGAGAGGACTCCCATGACCGCCACCGTCAGCTTCGAGGGCAACGAGATGTCGCCGCACCAACTGGAGGACCGTGCAAGGAAGCTGGCCGGCGGGCTGTACGAGCTGGGGCTGCGCGCGGGCGACGTGGTCGCGGTGCTGCTGCGCAACGACTCCGCGTACGTCGACGTCATGCTCGCCTGCCGGCTCGGCGGGTTCCACTTCTCTCCGCTCAACTGGCACTTCACCCCGGCCGAGCTCGCGTACATCGTCGAGGACTGCGGAGCCCAGGCGGTCATCGGCCACACGGACCTGCTCGAAGCGGCGCGGCCGGCACTCCCCGAGGGACTCACCGTCCTCGCGGTGGGCGACGGGAAATCCGTCGGACAGGCCCTCCCGTACGAATCCTGGCTCGCCCGACAGGCCGACTACAGCGGCCCGTTGGTGTCCCCCGGTGCGCACATGGCCTATACGTCCGGGACCACGGGCCGCCCCAAGGGAGTGGTCCGCGCGCCCGTACCGGTGGAGGAGATCGACGACTTCCGCAGCCGCACCCTCGCCGTCGTCGAGCAGGTGTACGGCCTGCGGGCCGGCTGCCGCGCCCTGATGACGGCGCCGCTCTACCACAGCGCCCCGAGCATGTTCGCCCAGTACGCCGCCCTGGCCGCCGGCCTGTTCGTCATCGCCCCGCGCTTCGACCCCGAGCAGACCCTCGCCCTGGTCGAACGCCACCGCATCGACGCCCTCTACTGCGTACCGACCATGTACGTACGCCTGCTGAAGCTCCCGCGCGAGGTCCGCGACCGCTACGACCTGTCCTCGCTGCGCTTCGTCGGCTCGACCGGAGCCCCGTGCGCGCCGGAGGTGAAGAAGGCCCTGATCGACTGGCTCGGGCCGATAGTGCACGAGACGTACGCCTCCAGCGAGACCGGCTACATCACCGTCATCGACTCGTTCGAGGCCCTCGCCCGGCCGGGCAGCGTGGGACGTCCGCTCGGTGACGCGCAGATCCGGGTCGTCGACGAGGAGGGCAAGGACTGCGCGCCCGGCGAGGTCGGCGTCCTGTACGTACGGCAGCCCGCGCACACCGATTTCACCTACCGGGGCCGGGAGCGGGCCCGCGAGGAGATCGGCCTCGGCGAGCTCGTCTCGGTGGGCGACATGGGGTACCTCGACGAGGACGGCTACCTCTACATCTGCGACCGGGCCGTCGACATGGTCATCTCCGGGGGAGTCAACATCTACCCGGCCGAGATCGAGGCCGCGCTCCTCGGCCGCCCGGGCGTCCTCGACTGCGCCGTCTTCGGAGTCCCCGACCCCGAATTCGGCGAACGCCTGCACGCGCTCGTCCAGCCGGAGACGGACACCGCACTCGACCCCGTCCAACTGCGGGAGGACCTGCGCACCACACTCGCGGGATTCAAGATCCCCCGCACCATCGACGTCGTCCCCGCACTGCCCCGCGACCCCAACGGCAAACTCGCCAAACACCGCATCCGCGCCCAGTACCTGAAATCCACGACACACCCGGCCTGAGCGGCCCGCGGGCGGGGCGTACCGGGCGTGAGCAGTGACGTGCTCGTTGCGTGAGCAGTGGCGTGCTCGTTCACCCGTACCCGCGAATCCTGCCGCGCTCCGGTCCGGCCGTCGGTCCGGGGTGTACCAGCGGAAGTACGCCCGCACGGGGCTGGCGGACCCGGCCCGGCCGTGGCTCCATGGATCGAAGCGCTGGTGTCGCAGCGCCGGGGCGCACGGGAGGTCGCCATGGCCGGCTGGACCGACTGGTGGGAGGTGCCGGGCCGGGTGACGGGCTACGCCTCGGCGTGCGCCCGCAACTACGGCCGCATCGACCTCTTCTCCCTCGGCGAGAACTTCCTGCCCGTCCACAAGACCCAGCCCTTCGACGTGAACTCCCCCTGGAAGCCGCTGGGACAGCCCGGCTCCCTCGGGGTCCCGCCCGCGGTCGTCTCCAGGGGGCAGGAGTACCTCGACGCCTTCTTCCACTTCGGCTACCACAACAGCTACAACGGTCTCAAAGCCACTCCGTGGACCGGTTTCCAGCGCTTCGACTGCCAGTCCCAGCACCCGATAGCGGTCTGCTCCTGGGGCCCGCAGCGCATGGACCTGTTCGCCTGCAACAGGGGCGGCACCCTGGCGATGCGGCACAAGTGGTACGACCACGGGGTCTGGTCGGGCTGGGAGGACCTGGGCGGCGAGTTCTTCGGCGGGGTCGCGGCTGCGTGCTGGGCCCCCGGCCGCATCGACCTGTTCGGCGTCGGCTTCGGCAACCGGGCGATCTGGCACAAGTGGTTCGACGCGGGCCGCGGCTGGTCGGGCTGGGAGAGCCTGGCCGGCATCACCAACGACCCTCCATCGGCCGCAAGTTGGGGCCCGGGACGGCTCGACCTCTTCCATACGGGGCTCGACCACGCCGTCTACCACAAGTGGTTCGACGCGGGCCGCGGCTGGTCCGGCTGGGAGTCCCTCGGCGGCTATGCCTGGAGCGGCACCGCGACGGCGTCCCCGGGCCCGGGCCGGCTGGCGGTGTTCCACCGGGGCCGGGAGAACACCATCTGGGCAAGGAGGTTCGGCTTCTGAGGCCTGCACGGGATACGGCCTGTGCGGACACGACTGCTGTACGGGTACGGGTACACGGGTACGGGCACGGCCTGTGCGGACAGGGCTGCTGTACGGGCACGGCCTGGATTCGGCCGGTGAGAATGGCGCAGGCGGGCCTGGCCCGGTACGGGCGGAGCTGGGATCCTCCGGGGATGGAGCTGCGAGGCGCGAGGGTGCTGGTGACGGGTGCTACCGGTGGGATCGGGCAGGCGCTGGCGGTGGCGCTGGCCGCCCGCGGCAGCCAGGTGGTACTCACCGGGCGCCGCAAGGACCTGCTGGAGCCGTTGGCCGAGAAGCTGGGCGGCCGGGCCGTCCCCGCGGACCTGGCCGACCGGAACGCGGTCGAAGAACTGCTCGACGCTGCGGGCGAGATCGACGTGCTCGTCGCCAACGCCGCACTTCCCGCGACGGGTCTGCTCGACGACTTCTCCGTCCACGAGATCGACCGCGCGCTCGACGTCAACCTCCGTGCTCCCATCGTGATGGCCAAGCTGGCCGGACAGCGCATGGCCGCCCGCCGCCGCGGTCATCTGGTCTTCATCTCCTCGCTCTCCGGCAAGGCCGCGTCCGGGCAGTCCTCCCTCTACAACGCCACCAAGTTCGGGATGCGCGGCTTCGCCCTCGCGCTCCGCGAGGACATGCGGCCCCACAACGTGGGCGTCTCGACCGTCTTCCCCGGCTTCATCAGCGACGCGGGCATGTTCGCCGACTCCGGCGCGACCCTGCCCCGCGGAGTCGGCACCCGCGCGCCGAAGGACGTGGCACGCGCGACCGCGAGGGCCGTCGAGCAGAACCTCGCCGAAGTGGACGTGGCCCCGCTGGGCCTGCGGCTGGCCGCCCTGCTCGGCGGCGCCGCACCGGGCCTGGCCGCCGCCGTCCAGCGCCGCCTCGGCGGTGACAAGGTCACCGAACAGCTCGCCAGGGGGCAGCGCCACAAGCGCTGATCCCGTTTCGTGCAAGCATCCCGCGTGGCGGGTGGGTTCCATGCGTAAGACGCATCAGCCTTGATAGGTTGCGTGGCATGGGAATGAGCTTGGAGGAGTCGCTGCGGCTGACCGTGGCCGCGCTGATGCAGGCGACGGGCGACTCGCAGCGGGGGGTCGCAGCGGTGCTCGGCCTGACGCAGACGCAGGTCTCGCGCCGCCAGTCCGGCAGCGCCTCGTGGCAGTTGGACGACGTGGACGCACTCGCCGCCCACTACGGCGTCCACCCCCTGGATCTGCTGGACGGTCCGACGAGGGCCTGCGACGCCCTGCCCGCGGCCAGGCTCCGCACCGCGAAGGAGAAGAAGGGTGCGGCTCGATGAGTGACTCCGGCTTCAGCTCCGGCTCCGGCCCAAGCTCCGGCTCCGGCTCCGGCCCAAGCTCCGACCCCGGCTCCGGCCCCGACTCCCGCTTCGACGCGATCGACTCGCTGCTCTCCGCCGTCGCCCCGCCCGCCGCGCTGCCCGACCCGGAAGTACGGCGGGACCTGCGCGAACGCGCCCACCTCTCCAAGGCCCAGTTCGCCAGGGCCCTCGGCGTCAGCCCCAGCACCGTCAGCGGCTGGGAGTCGGGGCGCGACCCGGTCGGCGAGGCCCGTACGAAGTACGCGTACCTGCTCGACAGACTGCGGGACAAGCTCGGGACCGGGGTGACGGAGGCCGCCGAGGAGCAGGAGAGTAGCAAGGAGCCGGAGAGCGCCGAGGGGGCGGCGAGCACCGAGGAGCTGTACGCCCACCCGGATCCCGTACCGGACCTCTCGGATTCCGTGCCGGACCTCCCGGATCCAGTGCCGGACCTCCCGGATCCCGTACCGGACCGCGAAGACACCGCCCCGGCCGCACCCGACCAGGACGCCGACGGGGACGTCGAGATCCTGGCCGCCCCCGAGCCGTGCGTCCTCTGCGGGCGTCCCGCCCTGCACCGGATGGACGGCTTCGCGCAGCACCTGGACCCCGCCGACTGCCGGGCCGAGGCCTCAACCGCCCCCGCCCAGGCCCCCGTTCGGCCCGAACCCGCTACGGAGGTCGCTCCCGCTCCCGTACGCAAGGAACCGACCGGGAAGCCTGCGCGTACGGGCCGCCCGGCCTCGCGGTCCACGGCGCGGAAGCCGCCCCGTGGCCGCGCCTTCCAGGACGAGTCCGGGCCCGGCGACCTCATCACCCACGCCGTGCAGGAGGCCCTCGCCGACCACGGGGGCGACGTCGACGACGCCACCGCCGCGCTGCTGAAGCGGGCGATCCCCGACGCGATGCGGCTCCTCGACGAGACCCGCAAGGGCGGCCGGTACGACGTCGTCGCCCACCCGTGGATCCCGGACGTACTGCGCAAGCAGACCTCCAAGGGTGCGGACCAGATCTGGGAAGCGCGCCCGAAGTGGACCCGCCGCGAACTCCCCGCCGGTGCCCACGAGGTGACCGCGCTCGACATGAACGGCGCGTACCTCTCCGCCCTGAAGACCCACCTCCCGCTCGGCCAGCTGGAACACTCCACCGGCTTCGAGTTCGACCGCCGCCGCGCCGGGGTCCACCTGATCACCCCGCCGGAGTGGGAGCACGAGGACGTCCTGCCGAACCCCATCGGCAACCGCGACGAGCCCGGCCCGCTCTGGGTCACCGAGCCGACGCTGCGCCTCCTCCTGCGCCTCTCGGGTCCCAAGCACCGGCTCTGCGCGCCGCCCGAGATCCACGAGTCGTACACCTCGGGTGCGACGGAGGGCCTGCTGGAGAAGTTCCGCGTCGCACTCAAGGAGGCCCGGGACACGGCGCTCGCCGAGGACGACGGGGTGACGCTGGAGTACGTGAAGGCGATGTACTCGAAGTTCGTCTCCACGATGGGGGAGTCGAACTACAACCGGGAGCTGTACCGCCCGGACTGGATGCACCTCATCCGCTCCCAGGCATTCGCCAACCTCTGGATGAAGGCCCTCAAGGCCCATGACGAAGGCCTGCACGTCGTACGGGCCATGGGCACCGACGAGCTCCACGTGATCGGCGACTGGCACAAGGTCTTCCCCGAGGGCCGTGGGGTCACGGAGGTGAAGGTGAAGGACACCTATACCGTCGGTGACTGACGCACACCCTGAGCGCCTCCCTCCAGCGTCAGGTCAACTCCCGCTCGTGTCACGGGAGTTGCGGCTGGGGGAGCTGAGAGGGATGGGGCTGGCAGAATGTCCGACATGTTGAGTTCTGCTAAATCTACGGACGCGCTCCGGCGGACGGCACGCATATCTGTCGACGCACTGCTGGTCCTTGTGATGGCCGCGGTGACCCTGTGGCTGCTGGGGCAGATGTGGGCGGTGGTCTGGCCGGTCGTCGTGGCCCTGTTCCTCACCACGCTGACCTGGCCGCCGGTCCGATTCCTGCGCGCGCACGGGTGGCGTCCCGCACCGGCCGCCTCACTGGTCACGGTGCTCTTCCTCCTGCTCTTCGTGGGCATCCTGGCGCTGATCGCGGTGCCGGTCGCGTCCGAGTCCGGCCAGTTGACCGACGGAGTGGTCGCGGGTCTCCAGCAGTTGCGCGAGTGGGCCTCCGGGCCGCCGCTGAACATCGGTGACGACCAGCTCACCGGCGTCCTCGACGCGGCGGTCGAGCGGCTGCAGCACAGCGTCGGCAGCGTGGTCACCGTCTTCGGCACGGGCGTGAGCACGGTGGTGAACAGCCTGGTCACCGCGGTGCTGGCGCTCTTCCTGATGTTCTTCTTCCTCAAGGACGGCCCGCGCTTCCTGCCGTGGCTCACCGGACAGCTCCCCGGCCGGTTCGCCACCGACGTGCCGGTCGTGGCCGCGCGCTGCTGGGCCACGCTGGGTACGTTCGTCCGTTCCCAGGCGATCGTCGGTCTGCTCGACGCCGTCCTCATCGGCATCGGTCTGTGGATCCTGGGTGTGCCGCTGGTGCTGCCGCTGGCAGTGCTGACCTTCGTGTCCGCGTTCGTGCCGATCGTGGGCGCCTTCTTCGCCGGCTTCGTCGCGGTGCTCATCGCGTGGGTGTCGAACGGACCGACGGACGCGCTGATCGTCCTCGCGATCATCGTCGTGGTGCAGCAGTTGGAGGGCAATGTCTTCCAGCCCATGATCCAGAGCCGCGGGCTCGGCCTGCATGCGGCGGTGGTCCTGATGGTGGTGGTGCTGGGCGGAAACCTGGCCGGAGTGGTCGGCAGCCTGCTCGCCGTACCGGCAGCAGCGGTGACCGCGGTGATCTGGAACTACGTACGGGCCCAGCTCGGTGATCCGGGTGAACAGGGTGAACCGGCGGAACTGCCGGAATCGGGCGACCATGGAACCCCGGGAGCGGAAGCCGAAACGGGAGCCGAGGCGGACCGCGGCGAAGCGTCCACCGGGACCCCCGCCCCGGCCTAGCCACCCGGCCTGGTCCTCCCTCCTGGGGCCGCGTTTCCCTGGGCGGGGTGGTGTCCCTGCCACGGGGTACGGATACCAATGACAGCTCCGCGTGCCGGACGCGGGGCCGCACCAGGAGGTGAGGGGCGTGCCGGGATCGCGTGCGGCGCGCCGTGTGCGAGCGGCGGCGGACGGAGACTTCGCGGGGCTGCCCCAGCGGCTCGCGCTCGCGCTGGGCGGGGCACTGGGAGCGGACGGAGTCACGCTGTCCCTGGCCACGCATACGCCGGACCGCCAGTTGCTGGCCGCTACGGGGCCGGTGGCGGTGCGGCTGGAGGAGTTGCAGTTCGAGACCGCCGAGGGACCGTGCATGACGGCGTCCGCACAGGGCGTGCCGGTGCTGTGGGACGACGTGCGCGCGCAGGTCGGCCGGTGGCCCGTCTTCGGATCCCGGCTGCGGGAGGACCTGCCGCAGGTCGGGTCCATCCACGGCTTCCCCCTCGGCGTCGCCCCGGCGGTGGGATCGGTGGACCTGATCGGCTTCGAGCCCCGCCGTATGAACGCGCGCGCCGTCGACCAGGCCCTCGCGGCGGCCGGAGCGGCGCTTGAGGTGCTGCTGAACAGCAGCCGTGCCCACGCCTGCGAGGGCTGGCTTCCCGGGTGGCAGCCGGCCGAGGTGCTGGACGCGCACTGGGGCGCCACCCACCGGGCCGTCGGCGTGCTGATGGAACGGATGGACATCAGCGCCGAAGAAGCCCTGGCCAGGCTGCGGGCCCGCGCCTTCGCCAGCGGCCGGCCGCTGCCCGCCCTGGCCGCCGAGGTGATGGTCACGCTCCGCGCCGACGACAGCGAGCGCGAGGGTGACCGTGGCCGTGACAGCGACGGGAACGGGGACCCGCAGGGCGGCCCGACCCCGGGCGCGGGCAGATGAGGCTGTTCCTTTCGCCCCCTGCGGGCGGAGAGGGCCGGAGAGTGCTCATCATGGTGCTGACTGAAAATTCAGTCATGAGCGGGCGTCTGCGCAAGCTCGCCCGGCAACTACCCGGGGGGCCGGTCACCGCCCTACAGGTGCCGCAGCCCCGCCAGCTCGACCCCGATCGCCTCCCGTACGAGGGTCTGCGCGTGGTCGATGTCGAGGCTGCCGCACAGCCAGCGCATGCTCAGCCCCTGGAGGAGCGCGGTGAGCCGCTCCGCCGCCGAGGCCAGCGCCGCCGCCGACGCCATGGGCCGCACCTGCCCGAGCAGTGCGGCCACCTCCTGCACCCACACCAGCGTCGCCCTCGCGAGATCCTCCCGCAGGATGGGGTCGAAGACGGCGCTGGCCTGGAGCTCGCCCCAGGCTGAGCTGTTCTCCCGTACCTCCGGGGTGTCCTGGAGCTCCAGCAGGAGGACCTGCTCCAGCTCTTCGCGCGGGTCGAGCGGCTCGGCGTCCGGGTCCTGGGCCGCGGTGTACCTCTCGGCGCGGTCGTTGATGAATTCCAGCGTGTGGCGCAGGATGCCGGTGCGGTCCTTGAAGTGGTAGTAGATCAGGCCGGTGGAGACCCCGGCCTCGGTGGCCAGTTCCTCCACGCGGAGCCCGCGGACCCCGCGCCGGGCGATCACCCGGGCAGCCGCTTCAAGGATCTGAGTACTACGAGACGCCATGCCGTAAACCCTATCCGGGGCGATGCGACGCCCCTCATGCGCTCCGAGGCGATGCGATGCGACGCCATGTGTCCGAAATGTGCCCCGAAACGTGCTCCGGAGTTTGACTGAAAATTCAGTCAGTGTCACAGTGGCGTCGTTCCGGCCCACCCCCCACTCCTCGCTCCTCACTCCTCACTCCTCATCGGAGCCCCCCATGTCCCTCTTTTCCCCCTCCCGCCGTACGACCCTGCGTGTTTTCGCCGGTGTCGGCGGCGCCCTCGCCCTCGGTGCCACGGCCTGCGGCCCCGAGGGCTCCGCGCAGGGCGCCCGTCCTGAGGGCTCCACGCAGGGCGCCCGCGCGAGCGGCTCCCCGGCCGCGGACGGCGAGCGCCGCTTCGGCGCCGAGTGGGACAGCCACACCCGTACGTTCATGGCCTGGCCCGCCCTCGAATCCGTCTGGGAGGACGACCTCCCCTACGTACGGGAGGACATCGCCCGCATCGCACGGGCGGTCGGTGAGTACGAGGCGGTCGTGATGATGGCCCGCCCGGACCAGCGGAAGGCGGCCCAGAAGGCGTGCGGCTCGGAGGTCGAGGTCATCGACCTCCCCGTCGACGACCTGTGGGCCCGCGACACCGTCCCCGTCTTCGTGGAGGACGGCGGCAAGGTCGTCGGCGTCGACTTCAACTTCAACGGCTGGGGCAACAAGCAGCAGCACACCCACGACGCCGAGGTCGGCCGCGCCCTGTCGGCCAAGTACGGCATCCCGCGCGTCCAGGCGCCGCTCGTCGCCGAGGGCGGCTCCTTCGAGACCGACGGCGAGGGCACCCTTCTGATCACCGAGAGCTCGATCGTCAACGACAACCGCAACCGCGGGAAGAACCGGGACCGGATCGAGCAGGAGCTCATCGAGACCCTCGGCGTGCAGAAGGTCGTCTGGCTGGCAGGCGTGCGCGGGCAGGACATCACGGACGCGCACGTCGACAGTCTCGTACGGTTCACCGCGCCCGGTGTCGTCCTCCTGGACCAGGCGTTCCCCGGCACGCCCCCCGACTCCTGGTCCCGCTCGGCCGACCAGGCCCGCTCGGTGCTGAGCGGGGCCACCGACGCACGGGGACGGAAGTTCGAGATCATCGACCTGCCGCAGCCCGACCTCGACCGGATCACGGGCGAGGGCGACGACTTCGTTTCGACGTACGCCAACTTCTACGTCGCCAACGACTCCGTCTTCATGCCGAAGTTCGGCGACCGGAAGGCCGACGACAGGGCCCGCGGCATCCTCCAGGAGCACTTCCCCGAGCGCGACGTCGTCCAGGTGAGGATCGACACCATCGCCTCCGGCGGCGGTGGCATCCACTGCTCGACCCACGACCAGCCCGGGAAGCCCGCCGCCTGACGGTGGTCATGTCCAGGGAGCCCAGGCCCAGGGAGCCCAGGCTCAAGGAGCCCACGTCCACGGAACCCCCTCGCCCCGGACCCGCGGCGGACCAGGTCGTGGTCACGACTCCGGGGCGCTGCGCGGAGCGCCCGCGCGCAGTCCGTCCATGACGAGGTCCAGGAGCCGGGCGGCGCGGGGCTGCCAGTCGCCGGAGGGGTCGATCTGCCAGAGGCCCGCGACGGCGAGGAGGAGATCGTCGGCGAGCACGCCGGGGCGGATGGTGCCCGCCCGTTCGGCGGCGCGCAGCAGCAGTTCGGCGGCGTCGGTGATCCGTGTGTGTGCCGGTTTCGCCGGGCCGCCCGGCGCGCTGGTCACCTGGCGGATCGCCTCGGCGAGGCCCGCCTTGGTCATCGCGAACAGCGCGAGCCGGTTCATCCACTCCCGCAGCGCCTCGTCCGGCCGGCGGGTGGCGAGCAACTGGCTTGCGCAGTCCGCGACTTGGCGCATCTCGTGGCGGAAGACCTCCAGCACGAGCGCTTCCCGGTTGGGGAAGTTGCGGTAGAAGGTGCCCTGGCCGACGCCCGCCTTCCGGGCGATGGTGCTCAGCGGTGCGTCTGCGGCGCGGGTCAGTTCGGTCAGCGCCGCTGCCAGGATGCGCTCGCGGTTGCGCTGCGCGTCGACACGAACGGGCACGGCCCTCTCCTCGTGCACTCGCCCTCCTCGTGGGATCGCCGACGCACCGGCCTTGTTAAGCGGACAATTGTCCGGTACGTTTCCGGTACTTCAGTAACGGACAACTGTCCGGTTGAGTCCACTCTAGCTGCGGACACGCGTACCGGGGACTCAACCACACGTGACGTCCACGCGAGGCCGTCACCCCCACTCCGCGCCGGCGCGAAGGAAGACCGACCATGGCCTTATCCGCATCCGCATCCACCTCCAGTGTCACCGTTCTGAACGTCAACGGCGAGAAGCATTCGCTCACCGTCGACCACCGCACCACCCTGCTCGACGCCCTGCGCGAGCGGCTCGATCTCACCGGCACCAAGAAGGGCTGCGACCAGGGGCAGTGCGGTTCCTGCACCGTCCTGATCGACGGCCGGCGCTCCCTGGCCTGCCTGCAGTTGGCCGTGGCCGCCGAGGGGCGCGAGATCCGCACCGTCGAGGGACTGGCCGAGGGCGGGCGGCTGCATCCGGTGCAGCAGGCCTTCCTCGATCTGGACGGCCTCCAGTGCGGCTACTGCACCCCGGGCCAGATCTGCTCCGCCGTCGCCGTCATCGAGGAGCACGCGGCCGGCTGGCCCAGCGCGGCCACCGAGGACGTGCGGCCCCGGGACGTACCACCGCCGCTCACCGGTGACGAGATCCGTGAACGGATGAGCGGCAACCTCTGCCGCTGCGGTGCGTACGGCTCGATCGTCCAGGCGGTCGCGCGGGCGGCCGACACCCGACAGGACACGGCCCCCCATGTTCGGGAAGACACGGCCGCCCACGCCCGACAAGGCACGGCCATCGACTCCAAGGAGACCGCCGCATGAGGGAGTTCGGCTATCAGCGCGCGTACGACGTCCCCGGCGCGCTCGCGCTCCTCGACGCCGACCCCCAGGCCCGGTTCCTCGGCGGCGGCACCAATCTCGTCGACCTGATGAAGTCCGGCGTGGAGCGGCCCGCCCGGCTGGTGGACCTGCGCGGCCTTCCGCTGGACCGCATCGAGTCGGCGGCGGACGGCACCCTGCGCATCGGCGCCACCGTCACCAACAGCGACCTCGCGGCCCACCCCGAAGTCAGGCTCCGCTACCCGGCGTTGACGCAGGCCGTGCTGGCCGGGGCCTCCGGGCAGCTGCGCAACATGGCCACGGTCGGCGGGAACCTCCTCCAGCGCACCCGCTGCGGCTACTTCACCGACGTCGCCCGGCCCTGCAACAAGCGCTCACCCGGCACCGGCTGCCCCGCCCCGACCGGTGAGCACCACAACGCCGCGATCCTCGGGGCCTCCGACCACTGCGTGGCCGTGCACCCCTCCGACCTGGCCGTCGCACTCGCCGCCTTCGACGCGGTCGTGTCGTACGAAACGACCGACGGGCGGGGTGAGTTGACGTTTCCCGACTTCTATCTGCCGGTGGGCGACACTCCGCACCGGGAGACCGCGCTGCCGCCCGGCGCGCTGATCACCGGCATCGCCCTGCCGCCCGCCCCGGTGGCCGCCGCCTCCCGCTACCGGAAGGTGCGCGAGCGCGCCTCGTACGCCTTCGCGATCGGTTCGGTCGCCGCCGCGCTCGACGTCGAGGCGGGTGTCGTACGGGACGTGCGCCTCGCTCTCGGCGCGGTCGCCTCGCGGCCGTGGCGCGCCCTGGAGGCCGAGCGGGTACTGAGGGGTGCACCGGCGGACGCCGACACCTTCGCCGCCGCGGCGGACGCCGAACTCGCCGCCGCTTCGCCGCTGGCACACAACGCGTACAAGGTGCCCCTCGTCCGCAATCTGGTGGTCGCCGTACTCACCGAACTCGCCGAGGAGGCCACCCGATGACCAGTGCCACCCCCCTGAAGGGCTCCGTCGGTACCGCGCACTCACGGGTGGAGGGGTACGCCAAGGTCACCGGGGCCGCCCGCTACTCCGCCGAGATCCCCTTCGACCAACTCGCCCACGGCTGGCTGGCGTTGTCCACGGTGACGCGCGGTCGCATCCTCGCGGTGGAGGACGCGGCCGTCCTCGCCATGCCCGGTGTGCTCGCGGTGCTGCACCACGGGAACGCCCCGCGGTTGGACGCCGGGCACCCGTCGTTCCTGGGACTGACACCCGACCCCGCGGTCGCACTCTTCCAGGACGACCGCGTGCCGTACGCGGGCTGGCCGGTGGCGCTGGTCGTCGCCGAGACGTCCGAGCAGGCGCGGGAGGCCGCCGAGTCGCTCGTGGCGCGCTACGCGGAAGAACCGCACGACGCGGCGTTCTACCCCGGCAGGCCGGGGGCCGTCACGGCGACGGACGTCCCGCACGCGGCGGCGGTGACCGAGAAGGGCGACCTGGCGGCCGAACTCGCCCGGTCCGCCGTGGTCGTGGACGCCGAGTACACCACGCCCGAGGAGCACCACGCCTCGATGGAGCCGCACGCGGCGACGGCGCGCTGGGAGGACGGGCGGCTCGAAATCGTCGACTCCAACCAGGGTGCCCGGTGGGTGCAGGGCGACCTGGCGAACCTGTTCTCGCTCGACCCGGCCTCGGTGCACGTGCGTTCCGAGCACATCGGCGGCGGCTTCGGCTCCAAGGGCCTGCGGGCGAACCAGGTGGCGGCGGTGATGGCCACGACGCTCCTGAGGCGCCCGGTCCGGGTGGTGCTGACCCGGCGTCAGATGTTCACGCTGGCCGGCTACCGCAGCCCCACGGCCCAGCGGGTCAGGCTCGGCGCGGGACCCGACGGGCGGCTGCGCGCGCTGGAGCACACCGCGCTGAACCTCACCTCCACGAGGGCCGAGTTCCTGGAGCCGAGCGCCACGCCGGGCCGGGTGCTCTACGACGCCCCGGCGCACCGCACCGCCCATCAGGTGGTACCGCTCGACGTGCCGAACCCGACGTTCATGCGCGCACCGGGCGAGGCGCCCGGGTCGTTCGCGCTGGAGAGCGCGTTCGACGAGCTGGCGGAGAAGTGCGGCGTCGACCCGATCGTCCTGCGCGCCCGCAACGAAACCGACCGGGGGCCCGTGTCGGGCCTGCCGTTCGCGGGGCGGCGACTGCTGGACTGCTTCCGGGAGGGCTCGGCCAGGTTCGGCTGGGCGGACCGCGACCCCCGTCCGGGACTGCGCCGCGAGGGGCGCTGGTTGCTGGGCACGGGCACGGCGGCGGCCTCCTTCGCCGCCGGGGCCATGCCGTCGACGGCCGCGATCACGGCCGAGCCCGACGGCCGCTTCACCGTCCGGATCACCGCGGCGGACATCGGGACGGGCGCGCGGACCGCGCTCACTCTGATCGCCGCCGACGCCCTGGAGACGGCCCCCGACCGGGTGCGTGTCCTGATCGGGGACAGCGACTTCGGTCCCGCGATGGTCGCGGGAGGCTCGGCGGGCACCCGCTCCTGGGCCTGGGCGATCACCGCCGCCGCCCAGGAGCTGCGCACCCTGCTCGTGCCCGGCGGCGACATCCCGCCGGAGGGCGTCACCGTGCGCTCCGACACGACGCAGGCGGTCATGGCGCTGCCGCAGCGTGAACGGCACTCCTTCGGCGCGCAGTTCGCGGAGGTGGCCGTCGACGTCGCCACCGGCGAGGTACGGGTGCGCCGGATGCTCGGCATCTTCGCGGCGGGCCGGATCGTCAACCCGCTGACCGC
This sequence comes from Streptomyces sp. NPDC054863, assembly GCF_053610825.1. Classification (NCBI taxonomy): domain Bacteria; kingdom Bacillati; phylum Actinomycetota; class Actinomycetes; order Kitasatosporales; family Streptomycetaceae; genus Streptomyces; species Streptomyces sp. NPDC054863. Next base: position 38,918 of record NZ_JBSGZD010000003.1, read on the forward strand.
CCGCAACCAGCTGGCGGGCGGAATGATCTGGGGCATCTCCATGGCCCTGCACGAGGAGGCGGTACGGGACCGGAACTCGGGCGCCCTCGTCGGCGCCGACCTGGCGGGCTACCACGTCGCGGCCCACGCGGACGTCCCGCACGTCGAGGCGGACTGGCTTCCCGACGACCGGGACGAGGACGACCCCGTCGGGATCAAGGGCATCGGCGAGGTCGGCATCGTCGGCGCTGCGGCGGCGATCGCCAATGCGGTCTGGCACGCGACCGGCGTACGCCACCGCCACCTGCCGATCCGCCCCGACCGCGTCCTGCTGGCCGACCCGAAGGCCGAACGTGCTTGACATTGCAGGGCAGTTGGGCCGCTGGACCGACGAGGGGCGCGACTTCGCGGTCGCCACCGTGGTCGCAGTGAGCGGCAGCGCACCGCGAGAACCGGGCGCCGCCCTCGCCGTCGACGCGGCGGGCGAGGCGATCGGTTCGGTCTCCGGCGGGTGCGTGGAAGGCGCGGTGTACGCACTGTGCCAACAGGCCCTCACCGACGGCAGACCGGTCGTCGAACGCTTCGGCTACAGCGACGACGATGCCTTCGCGGTTGGGCTGACCTGCGGCGGAACCGTGGAGGTCCTGGTCACGCCGGTCCGGGCCGACGCACCCGCCAGGCCCGTGATCGCCGCCGCCCTGACGGCGTTCGCCGAGGGTGGGGCGGCGGCGCTCGTACGGGTCGTGCGCGGACCGCGGGGGCTCCTGGGCGCGGCGCTGCTGGTGCGCTCCGACGGTTCGTACGAAGGAACTCTCGGCAGCACCGCGCAGCTGGACCGCATCGCGCGGGACGAGGCCGGAGCGCTGCTTGGCCTCGGCCGTACGGGCACCGTCGACGTTTCCGCCGACGGGGCCAACTGCCCCGGTGGGGTGAGCCTGTTCGTCGAGTGCCGGGTGCCACCGCCCCGGATGATCGTCTTCGGTGCGGTCGACTTCGCGGCGGCGCTCGTCCGCACCGGCAGCTTCCTGGGGTTCCACGTGACGGTGTGCGACGCCCGGCCCGTCTTCGCCACCCCGGCCCGCTTCCCGGAGGCGGACGAGGTCGTCGTCGACTGGCCGCACCGCTATCTGCGCCGCACGGCCACCGACGCGCGCACGGTGCTGTGCGTGCTCACGCACGACGCCAAGTTCGACGTGCCCCTCCTGGAGGCGGCCCTGCGGATGCCGGTGGCGTACGTCGGCGCGATGGGCTCGCGCCGCACCCATGAGGACCGGCTGCACCGGCTGCGCGAAGTCGGCCTGTCCGAAAGCGAGGTGGCCCGTCTCCGGTCACCGATCGGGCTCGACCTCGGCGCCCGTACCCCGGAGGAGACCGCGCTGTCGATCGCGGCGGAGATCGTCGCGGCCCGGTACGGCGGCACGGGCCTGCCGCTGACCGGTACCAGGACGCCGCTGCACCGTGCCGCTGCCCAGGGACGCGCGCCGACGGCCGCCGCTTTCCCAGGAGTTCCGGATTCCGAGGCGGCCTTTCCCTGAACACCTGCCCTCGGGCCGGCGGCTCTCCCGCGGGCTGTTCACCCGCGGTCCGTCGGCCCCCGCAGGACCTCGATGACGCTCGCGTAGCTGTCGGAGCCGTGGCCCGCCGCCCTGGCACGTTCCATGGCGGACTTCAGGAGTTCGGGCAGGGCGTTGTCGAGGCCGCGGTCCTCCGCCGCGTGCAGGAGGTGGTCGACGGCCGCTATCTGCACGTCGACGGTGGCGTCGTCGCCCGGGTACTGTCCGGCGTCCACCTGAGGCGCGTAGGTGGTCATGAAACCGGCCACGGCGGTCAGCCAGCGGACCGCGACGGGGGTGAAGGCGGTGGCGTCGATCTTCTCCGCGCCGACCAGCGCGGTGCCGTGCAGCCAGCCGGTCAGGGTGGACCACATGAGGCCGAGCAGGGCGGAGTCGTACAGCGAGGCCAGGCCGGGGTCGGTGCCCAGGTGCAGGGGATCGCCCAGGGCGGCCAGGGTCGGGCGGTGGGTGGCGAAGACGTCCGCCGAACCGCTGTACAGGAACATCATCTTGGGGCTGCCGACGCCCGGCGGGGTGGTCATGATCCCGCCGTCGAGGTAGTCGGCGCCGTGCCGGCGGGCCCATGCGGCGGCCTCGTGCGCCTGTTCCGGGGAGCCGGAGGTGAGGTTGACGAGGGTCTTGCCCGCGAGGGCGTCGGCGACGGGGTCGAGGACGGCGTACAGCGCGTCGTAGTCCAGTACGCAGGCCACGATCAGCGGGCTCGCGGCGATCGCTTCCCCGGGCGTCGCGGCGGGGCGGGCGCCGCGGTCGACGAGCGCGCGGGCCTTTTCGGCGGTGCGGTTCCAGACGGTGGTCCGGTGGCCCCGGCCGAGCAGGGCGGCGGCCAGCGCCGAGCCCATGTTGCCCAGCCCGAGGACGGTCACTGCCGCGATGTTGGTTGCTGATGGATTGTCAGAAGTCATGCTGTTGCTCCCTGTTCGGCCGCATCTGCGGCGTTCGATCTCGTGAGAACAAGATCTCAGCGCGCAAGGGCCGAAGACAGTGGCAGCGGTGACGGCAACCACCAAATTCCTGCCATAGGCTCCGGAGCATGAACCCTGGTTCCGTCGCCGTCGTCGTGCCCGAGGACATCGCGGTCTCCTCGTGGGACCTGTACGAGCTGAGCATCCCCTGCACCGTGTTCGGAAAGCCGCAGGCCGACCTCGCCGACCCCTGGTACGACCTGCGGCTGTGCAGCGCGGGGGAGGAGGAGCCACGGCCGGACGACTGGGCGAGCAGAGCCGGACTGTCGCTGCGTACCCCTTACGGGCTCGACGACCTCGTGGGGGCCGACACCGTCGTCGTCGCCTCCGTGCCCGACGCCTGCGTCGAGGAGGGCAGACCACTCTCCCCGGCACTGATCACGGCACTGCGCCGGGCCCACGACGCGGGCGCCCGCATGGTCTCCCTGTGCACGGGCGCCTTCGCGCTCGCCGAGGCGGGCCTGCTCGACGGACGCCGCGCCACCGCCCACTGGATGCACACCGCCCAGCTCGCCGCCCGCTACCCGAAGGTGCGGGTCGACGACTCGGTGCTGTACGTGGACGACGGCGATGTACTCACCAGCGCGGGACTGTCGGCGGGACTCGACCTCTGCCTGCACCTCGTACGCCGCGACCTCGGCGCGCACGTCGCCAACCAGCTGGCCCGGCGGATGGTGGTGCCCGCCCACAGGCACGGCGGCCAGGCGCAGTTCATCGACCTGTCCGTGCCCGCCACCGACGCCGGGAGCCTGGGCCCGGTGCTGGACTGGGCCCGCGCCCACCTCGACGAGCCCCTGACCGTCGAGGAGCTGGCACGGCGCGCGGCCATGAGTCCGCGCACCCTGCACCGGCGGCTCCAGGCGGCCACCGGCACCACCCCGCTCCAGTGGCTCCTCAACCAGCGCCTCGCGCGCGCCCAGAGCCTCCTCGAATCGACGGACCTGCCGGTCGAGAAGATCGGCGGGCTGAGCGGCCTGGGCACGGCCAACAACCTCCGCCACCACTTCCTCAAGCAGATCGGGGTGTCCCCGAGCGACTACCGCCGGGCCTTCCCCGCCCGCCGTACGGGGTGACCGGGAGCGGCCCCTCACGCGCGCACCGGGTCGCCCTTCGGTCCGCCCGCCGCCGTCGCCGCGTGCCGCTTCTCGTCGGCGGTCGCCAGCCAGAAGTACACGGGCGGCAGGGCGAGTTCGATCACCAGCAGGACGATCTGGAACGAGTGCGGCCACCCGACGTCGGCGAGTGACAGCAGCCGGCCCGCCGCGCCCAGGAGGAAGATCCCCGCCAGGGCGCGTACGGCCGCCGCGGGTACCGGCTTCTGCCGGGCCACCCACAGCCAGGCGAGCCCGTACCCGGCGAAGATCGCGCCGAAGAAGCGGCCCAGGCTGTCGATGGTGGGGCCCGCGTCCTCCCCGCCGGGGACCGAGGCGTTGCCGACGACGATGTGGAACACGCCGATCGCCACGCAGGTCACGCCCATGATGCGGGCGAGCACTTTGAGAGCGGTGGACATGATGCAACCTCCTTTGTCCTGCGCCCTGTTGGCGCTTGGTTGACGTGTGTCCACCAAGGTAGTGGGGGTAAGTAGACATGTGTCAAGTAAGGTGGGTGCCGTGCCTTCCAGAACTCCCCGTGCGCCCCGTGCTTCCGGTACCCGCAAACGCCTCACCCCCGACGACCGCAGGGCCCAACTGCTCTCCGTCGGCGCGGAGCTCTTCGCCGCGCACGCCTACGACGACGTCCTGATGGAGAACGTCGCGGAAGCGGCCGGTGTCTCGCGTGCGCTGCTCTACCGTCACTTCGCCTGCAAGCGCGATCTGTTCGTGGCGATCTACCAGCAGGTGGCGGACAAGCTGCTCGCGCAGTCGCGGTTCGATCCGGCCGACACCCTGCACGAGCAGCTCGTCGAAGGGCTGGACGCCCACATCGCGTACTTCGCGGACCACCGCAACACCGTGATCGCGGCGAACCGCCTCCTGGCCGGTGACCGGCTCGTACAGACCGTCATCGCGAACGAACTCGACGCGCTGCGCGAGCGGGTGGTCGACGCGTTCGGCGTCACGGACCCGGGGCTCAGGGAGGCGATGTCGGCGGTCGTGAAGGGCTGGCTCGTCTTCGTACAGGTGATGTGCGTGGACTGGCTGGTCGACGAGACGTGCACACGGACGGAGTTGCGCGACGTGGCGATCGGGGCGCTGACGGGCGCGCTGGAGCCGCTGCTCAAGGGGTACGGGGGCGGGGCGGCCCCCCGCTGAACTCTGGGTGACCCCGCGCTGACCAGCGGTGGACCACCGGCCGACCCGCGCTGCCGAGAGGTATGACCACCCGTGCCGGACGGGTCACCGAGACAACCTGATCGCGATCCGGAACATCTCCTCTCACAAGCCCGCGCCACGAAGGAGCGGACTTGTGAACGAGGAGCTGACGCATGGCCCGACACTCCAGCCGCCCGAAACGCGGCCGTGGACTCCGGGGACTCCTGGGACTCCGTGCGCTCGGTGGCCGCCGTGGACTTCGTGCGCCCCGGGTCGACTACCCGCGCCGGGGGCGCAGCGGCTGGCGCCGCTGGATCCCCTCGCGCCTCCAGACACTGACCGGGTTCCTGCTCGGATTCGGTGCGGTGGCCGGGCTGTTCGCCTTCGTGTACGCCTCCGTCGACATCCCGGAGGAGAACGCCGAGGCGAGCCGGCAGGGCACCGTCTACTACTGGGCGGACGGCAGCCAGATGGTGAGCGTGGGCGCGGTCAACCGGCAGAACGTCACCCTCGCCGACATACCCGATTCCGTGGAACGCGCCGTCATCGCCGCCGAGAACGAGACCTTCTACTCCGACTCGGGGGTGTCGGTGAAGGGGATCGCCCGCGCGGTCGTCAGCGTGGTCAAGGGCGGCGAGACCCAGGGCGGCTCCACCATCACCCAGCAGTACGCGAAGAACACCTACCTCAGCCAGGAGCAGTCGGCCACCCGGAAGTTCCGGGAGTTCTTCATCGCGCTGAAGCTCAACAACAAGAAGTCCAAGGAGGAGATCCTCCAGGGATATCTGAACACCAGCTGGTTCGGCCGCGGTGCGAACGGCATTCAGGCGGCGGCGCACGCCTACTACGGAGTCCCCGCGAAGGACCTCGACCCCAGCCAGGCGGCACTGCTCGCGACCCTGCTCAAGGGGGCGGAGGAGTACGACCCCGCGGGCGAAGGCGGCAACCACCAACGCGCCGTCGCGCGCTGGAAGTGGATCCTCGACCGGCAGGTGGAGACCGGCACCATGACACAGGCCGAGCGGGACAAGTACCAGACGTTCCCCGAGCCCCGCAAGCTCGCCAAGCCGACCAGCCTCGGCGGCCAGACCGGCTATCTCGTCGACATCGCCAACAAGTACGTCAAGAAGCGCTCGGGCCTCACCGACAAGGACCTCGCCCGGGGCGGCTACCGGGTGCGCACCACCTTCGAGAAGACCAGGGTGCAGCAGCTGGAACGGGCCGTGCGGGGCGTGCAGCGGCGCGACCTCGACCCCAAGAAGCGCGAGGAGGACAAGCACGTCGAGGTGGGCGCAGCCTCCGTGCGGGCCGACGGGGCCGTGGTCGCGGTGTACGGCGGGGCCGACGCGGTCACCCACTTCGCCAACAACGCCGACACCGCGGGCGTCCCCGTCGGTTCGGCCTTCAAGCCCTTCGTCCTGGCCGCGGGCCTCCAGCACGGCGACGGGGTCACCCTGGAGAGCGGCTTCGACACCGCGGGGCGGCTGGTCACGGTCTCCGCGGGCGGGGTGCCCGTCCGCACGCCGGGCGGCGGCGTCACCGGCCCGGCGGCACGGGGCGCGACGCCGACGACCTTCTACGACGCGCTGCAGAAGCACGCGAACGCCCCCTTCGCGCAACTCGGCAAGCACATCGGGATGGCGAAGGTGAAGGACTTCGTGGTCCAGGCCGGGCTGCACGAGAAGAGCCTGGCCCGCCTGGACAAGTCCTTCCCCCTGGGCACGTCCACCCCGAGCGCGGTCAGGATGGCGGACGCGTACACCGCCTTCACCAACAACGGCATGCGGGCCGATCCCTACCCGGTGACCCGGGTGACCCGGGACGGCGAGGAGGTCGAGGGATTCGAGAAGCCCGAGCCGCAGCGCGCGATGGACGCCAAGGTGGCGGGCGACGTGAAGGCCGCTCTGGGCGGGGTGGCCTGGAAGGCGCTGGCGGACGACGGGAAGAACACCGCCGCGTTCATCAGGCCGGTGATGGGCAGCGACGTCTACGCGGGGTCGACCGGCAAGGACGACCGGATGAGGTCGGCCTGGTTCATCGGCACCACCGAAGGGCTCACCACGGCCGTCACGATGTTCCGCAGCAAGCCGGACACCCCCCAACTGCTGGGAATGCAGGACGTGGGCGGAACCGGCTCGGGACGCGGCAACGTCCTCCCGCTCCGGATCTGGAGCGCGTACGCCCTCGGCAAGTAGCCCCGGCGGCAAGTAGCTCCGGCGGCACGTAGCCCCGGCTCACAGGGCCGGGCGCCGGGTGCGCATCCGGACGTACGCGTACACGCACCCGGCCGGCGCGAGGTCGGACAGCAGCATGAAGCCGATCGAGTACGAGTCCTTGGCGCAGTGGACGGCGCCCATGAGCAGCGGCGGCACGAACCCGCCGAGGCCGCCCACGGCACCGACGATGCCGGTCGCGCTGCCCACCCGGGCCTGCGGTGTGACCTGCCAGACGAGGGCGAAGCCCCGCCTTTCGGGCGGGAACCAGGAGTTGACCAGCGGAACACCGATCGCGAACGTCGTGCCGCCGAGCCCGAGCTGAGGCCCAGCCGCTCCTTGTCACCGGCGGCCGGCGGCGCGCTCAGGTCCCAGGCCCAGAACGTGGGCGTGAACCCGATCGTCGCCACGAACAGATTGCGGTACGCGGCGGCCGACGGCCTGCGGTCGGTGTCCTCGGTCGCCTCGGTGTCCATACGGCCTGTGAAGACATCGGTCGGCACAGGAGCGCGGGGGACTGGGCCGTACGCAGTACCGCCGCAGTACCGCGCCCCCGTCGCGCTATCCCTGTGCGACGGGCTCGGCGGCCGGCTTCAGCGCCAGGTCCAGCCGCACCGGTCGGTCCTCGCCGTCGTGCGTGGCGGCCGACGCGCGCGGGGCGTGGCCCGCTGCCGTCGCCGCGAGGACGTACGGGCCGCCGGCCGGCACCGCGAGCGAGTAGTGGCCCCCGGTGTCGGTCAGCGCGGCGCCCGCCTGGCGGCCGTGCCGGTCGATCAGCGTCACCTTGGCGTGGGACACGGGTGCCCCCGCCGGGTCGAGGACCCGGCCGCGGAACGCCGCGAGCGCCTCCTCGGCACGCTCCAGGAGGGCGTCCTCCTCGCTGCTCGCCCGCAACTGCACGTGCTGTTGTACGGACTGCTGCGGTACGAGCTGCTGCACGACGGCCGCGCGCCGCTTGGGCAGGCACAGGGCGAACCCCAGGCCCACCACGACCGCGGCCGTGGCGATGAGGAAGGAGATGCGGAAGCCGTGCATCGTGGGGACCGCGACGCCGCCCACGTGGTGCGCCGTGTTGGCCAGCACCATGCCGATGACGGCCGACGACACCGAGGTGCCGATCGAGCGCATCAGGGTGTTGAGGCCGTTGGCCGCGCCCGTCTCGGACGGGTCGACCGCCCCGATGATGAGCGCGGGCAGCGACGAGTAGGCAAGGCCGATGCCCGCGCCGATGACCACCGAGATGAGAACCGTCTGCCAGGCGGCGCTCATCAGGCCGAGCCCGCCGCCGTACCCGATCGCGATGATCAGCATGCCCAGGATCAGGGTGACCTTCGGGCCGAACCGCGCCGACAGACGGGCGTAGAGGGGCGCGGTGAACATCATCGTCAGACCGAGCGGCGCGACGCACAGACCCGCGACGACCATCGACCGGCCGAGGCCGTAGCCGGTGGAGGACGGGAGCTGGAGCAGTTGGGGGAGCACCAGCGAGATCGCGTAGAAGGCGACACCGACCATGATCGAGGCGAGGTTGGTGAGCAGCACCTCGCGGCGGACGGTGGTGCGCAGGTCCACGAGCGGAGCCTTCTTGCGCAGCTCCATCACGCCCCAGGCGAGGAACACCACGAGCGAGGCGCCGAACAGACCCAGCGTGGTGGAGCTGCCCCAGCCCCAGTCGCTGCCCTTGGTGACCGGCAGCAGGAGCAGCACCAGGCCGAGCGCGAGCCCGAGAGCGCCCGCGACGTCGAAACCGCCCTTGGCCCGCAGCGGGCTCTCCGGTACGACGACGAGCGTCAGGACGATCGACACCACCCCGAGCCCTGCCGCACCGAAGAACAGCATGTGCCAGTCGGCGTGCTGGGCGACGAGCGCGGCGAGCGGCAGCGCGAGGCCGCCGCCCACGCCTATGGAGGAGGACATCAGTGCCATGGCCGAGCCGAGCTTCTCGGCCGGCAGCATGTCGCGCATCAGGCCGATGCCGAGCGGGATGGCACCCATCGCGAAGCCCTGTAGCGCACGGCCCGCGATCATCACGAGGAGCTGGTCGGTGAAGGCACAGACCAGCGAACCCACCACCATGACCGCGAGGCTGACGATCAGCATCCTGCGCTTGCCCGCGAGGTCGCCGAGACGGCCCATGATCGGGGTGGACACCGCACCCGCGAGCAGGGTCGCGGTCATGACCCAGGTCGCGTTCGACGGGGAGGTGCTCAGCAGCTCGGGCAGATCTTTGATCACCGGCACGAGCAGGGTCTGCATGACCGCGACGACGATTCCGGCGAAGGCGAGTACGGGGACGACGCCGCCTGTTCGGCGAGTGCTGGTCGTCGGCTGAGACATTGCGGAGGGCCTCCGGAAGGCGGTCTCGGGAACGGCGGGGACGCGCGGACGGAGAAGTC